>CALZDE010000074.1 GCA_945637225.1 uncultured Selenomonadaceae bacterium | reverse complement strand
AGAATAAGGTACCCGCCACTTATAGAAGTGGGGGACATCTCTTAGTCGTTATAATCATAAAAATTCAAAGTGAAAAAAATTAAAAAAAATTAAATTTTTTTCAAAAAAAAGAAGGATTTTTAAAATGAGTGTAGAATATATATTATCAGAGAAACACAAGAGATGTTTTTCTAGGGTTCACAGATTTAAATTTTTTTAGTTTTGTTTCCGATGCCTGAGGTCAGTTCTCTTGCGTCAGGGTCCGACTAGAGAGTCTGGGTACCTCAGTTAATAAACGTATTTAAATTTTTTAGGGGGTAATTTTCACATGGCAGTAAAAGTAGCTATTAACGGTTTTGGTCGTATTGGTCGTCTTGCATTCCGTCAGATGTTCGACGCAGAGGGTTATGAGGTTGTTGCAATCAACGATCTGACCTCTCCTAAGATGTTAGCTCATCTTCTGAAGTACGATTCCTCTCAGGGCAAGTACAAGTATGCTGATACTGTAACTGCAGGCGAGGATTCCATCACCGTTAATGGTAAGGAGATTAAGATCTACGCTTGCGCTAAGGCTCAGGAAATTCCTTGGGCAAAGCATGATGTAGATGTTGTTCTGGAGTGCACTGGTTTCTACTGCTCCAAGGAGAAGGCATCCGCTCATTTAGAGGCTGGTGCTAAGAAGGTAGTTATTTCTGCTCCTGCTGGCAACGATCTTCCTACCATCGTTTACAACGTAAATCATAAGGTTCTGACCGCAGATGATAAGGTTATTTCTGCAGCATCCTGCACCACCAACTGCCTGGCACCAATGGCTAAGGCTCTGAATGACCTGGCTCCTATTAAGTCCGGTATCATGGCTACCATTCATGCTTACACTGGCGATCAGATGACTCTTGATGGTCCTCAGCGTAAGGGCGACCTCCGTCGTTCCCGTGCAGCTGCTGTAAACATCGTTCCTAACTCCACTGGTGCTGCAAAGGCTATCGGCCTGGTAATCCCAGAGCTGAAGGGCAAGCTGATCGGTGCTGCTCAGCGCGTTCCTACCCCTACCGGTTCCACCACTTTGCTCTTTGCTGTAGTAGATAAGGAAGTAACTGTTGATGAGGTTAATGCAGCTATGAAGGCACAGGCTACTGAGTCCTTCGGCTACAACGAGGATGAGATCGTTTCCAGCGACATCATCGGCATGAAGTACGGTTCCCTGTTCGATGCTACCCAGACCATGGTTAGCCCTATCGGCAACGGCCAGACTCAGGTTCAGGTTGTTTCCTGGTATGACAACGAGAACTCCTACACCAGCCAGATGGTTCGTACCATTAAGTACTTCGCTGAGCTGAAGTAATTGCGACGCTTCTATAGAAGCAGGCTGAATTGTGAGGACTTCCGTCACAATTGAATAAAGTTAGATCTTTAGAGGTCCGGCTCGATCGTTTGGGCCGGGCCTTTTTCAAAATTGCAGTATAAGTGGAGGAATTTCATCAATGAACATGAACAAGAAGACCATTGAAGATGTAGATCTCAAGGGTAAAAAAGTATTTTGCCGCGTTGACTATAATGTTCCATTCGATGCAGATATGAACATCACCAACGATACCCGTATCGTTGCTACCAAGCCTACCATCAGCTACCTGTTAGAGCAGGGTGCAGCTGTTATCATCGCTTGCCATATCGGCCGTCCTACCGAGGCTCGTGAAGACAAGTTCTCCACCAAGCATTTGGTAAAGCGTGTTTCCGAGGTTATGGGCGTTGATGTTAAGTGGGCTCCTGACTGTGTAGGTCCTGAGGCTGAGAAGGCTGCTGCTGACCTGAAGCCAGGCGAGATTCTGCTGTTAGAGAACCTCCGTTATCACAAGGAAGAGAAGAAGAATGATCCTGAGTTCGCTAAGCAGTTAGCAGCTCTGGCTGACATTGCTGTAAATGACGCTTTCGGTGTTTCCCATCGTGCTCATGCAGCTAATGTAGGTATCACTTCTTACTTAGAGTCCGTAGCTGGTTATCTCATGGCTAAGGAGATTAAGTTCATTGGTCAGACTCTGGAAGCTCCACAGCGTCCATTCGTTGCTATCATCGGTGGTGCTAAGGTTTCCGATAAGATCGGCGTTATCTCCAACATGATTGATAAGGTAGACAAGATCATCATCGGTGGCGGTATGGCTCATACCTTCGATGCTGCTAAGGGGCTGCCAATCGGTAATTCCATTTGCGAGAAGGATAAGTTTGAAGAGGCTCTTGGCCAGTTAAAGAAGGCTGAGGAGAAGGGCGTTCAGGTTGTTCTGCCTGCTGACCTTACCATTGCTGACAAGTTTGCTGCTGATGCAAACACTCAGATTGTTGATGTAGATAAGGTTCCAGAGGGCTGGGAAGCTCTTGATTCCGGTCCTAAGACCTGTAACCTCTATGTTGAGGCTCTGAAGGGCGCTAAGACCGTTATCTGGAATGGTCCTATGGGCGTATTCGAGTTCGATGCGTTTGCAACTGGTACTCTGAAGGTTGCTGAGGCTGTTGCTGAGGCTACTGAACAGGGTGCAATCTCCATCGTTGGTGGTGGCGACTCTATTGCAGCTCTGAAGAAGACCGGTCTGGCTGACAAGATTTCTCATATTTCTACTGGTGGCGGTGCTACTCTGGAATTCTTAGAGGGCAAGGTTCTGCCAGGTATTGCAGCTATTGCTGACAAATAATAGTTTTTAATTTGATTTTAAGACGATTAATATATTGTAGGACCCAAGCTGCTGTCTTTCCTCCCTCTTTACGGGGGAGGAAGATTGGTGGCGTGAGTTCATTTTGAGGAGGAAATATAAACATGGCACGTAGACCAATTATCGCTGGTAACTGGAAGATGAACAACACTATCGCTGCTGGCGTTAAGCTCATCAACGAGCTGAAGCCACTGGTAGCTGACAATAAGGAAGTAGACGTTGTTGCTTGTGCTCCTGCAACCTGCCTGTCTGCTATCGCTGAGGCTGCAAAGGGTTCTAACATCGCTATCGGTGCAGAGAATGTACATTGGGAAAAGAGCGGTGCTTATACCGGCGAAATTTCTACTGAGATGCTGAATGAGATCGGCGTTAAGTACGTAGTTCTCGGTCATTCCGAGCGTCGTGATTACTTCGGTGAGACCGATGAGGGTGTAAACAAGCGTTCCCGCGCTGCTTATGCTGCTGGCATTACTCCTATCATCTGCTGTGGCGAGTCCCTGGAGATTCGTGAGGCTGGCACCTACATCGACCATGTAGTAGCACAGATTAACGCTGCATTAGAGGGCTTCACCGCTGCTGAGGTTGCTGAGCTGGTTATCGCTTATGAGCCAATCTGGGCTATCGGCACTGGCAAGACCGCTACCTTCGAGCAGGCTGAGGAAGTTTGCAAGGCTATCCGTGAGGCAGTAGCTAAGAAGTTTGATCAGGCTGCAGCTGATGCAATCCGCATTCAGTATGGCGGTTCTGTAAAGCCAGCTACCATTAAGGATCTCATGCAGCAGCCTAACGTTGACGGTGCTTTAGTTGGTGGCGCTTCCCTTAAGGCAGCTGACTTCTCCGCTATCGTTAATTTCTGATTTTGAGGTAAATTATATAATGGCAAAGTTAAAGAATGCTCCTGTAGCATTAATTATTATGGATGGCTATGGTTATGGTGACCCAAATGATCCAAACAATGCCATCAATATCGCAAAGACTCCTGTAATTGATGGCCTGAAGGCAAAGTTCCCTAACACTCAGATCTTTGCTTCTGGCGAGCATGTTGGTCTGCCTGATGGTCAGATGGGTAACTCCGAGGTTGGTCATACCAATATCGGTGCTGGCCGTATCATCTATCAGTCTCTGACCCGTATTACCAAGGCTATCAAGGACGGCGATTTCTTCACCAATGAGGCACTGGTAAGTGTTGCTTCTGAGGTTAAGGCAAATGGCGGTGCTCTGCATCTCATGGGCCTTGTATCTCCTGGTGGCGTACACAGCCACAGCCAGCATCTCTACGGACTTCTTGAGTTCGCTAAGAAGCAGGGTATTGAGAAGGTTTATGTTCATGCGTTCCTCGATGGCCGTGACGTAGATCCATCCTCTGCTGCTGAGTATGTAGAAGAGCTGATGAAGAAGACCGAGGAAATCGGTGTTGGCAAGGTTGTTACTGTTTCTGGCCGTTACTATGCTATGGACCGTGACAATCGTTGGGAGCGCGTACAGAAGGCTTATGATATCATCACCTATGCAAAGGGCGATGGCGAGAAGGTTAAGTGCCCAGTTTGCGGTATCAAGGCATCTTATGAGAATAAGGTAACTGATGAGTTCGTAGTTCCTTTCGCTGTAGAGGGCTATGAGGGCATGGGCGACAATGACGGTGTGATTTTCTTCAACTTCCGTCCTGACCGTGCACGTGAGCTGACTCATGCGTTCACTGATACTGAGTTTACCGGTTTTGAGCGTAAGGGTGCTGTAAAGGCGTTCGCTACTATGACTCAGTTTGAGGAAGGCTTAAACGTAAAGGTTGCTTTCCCACCAGAGTCTATCAATAATACATTGGGCGAGATTATCTCCAAGGCTGGCATGACTCAGCTCCGTATTGCAGAGACTGAGAAGTATGCTCATGTGACCTTCTTCTTCAATGGCGGTGTAGAAGAGCCTTATGAGGGTGAGGACCGTATCCTCGTTCCTTCTCCAAAGGTTGCTACCTACGACCTCCAGCCAGAGATGAGTGCAATTGAGGTAACTGACAAGGTTGTTGAGGCTATCAAGTCCCAGAAGTATGACTTCATCATTCTGAACTATGCAAATGGTGATATGGTTGGTCATACTGGCGTTATCCCTGCAGCTGTAAAGGCTGTCGAGACTGTTGACACATGTGTTGGCCGTTTTGTAGAGGCTATCCGTGAGGTAGGCGGTGAGGTTTGCATTACTGCTGACCACGGCAACGCTGATCAGATGGTTGACCCTGCAACCGGTGCGCCATTTACTGCTCATACTACCAACCCAGTGCCATTTATCGTGGTATCTGACAAGGTATCTGATGTAGCTGAGGGCGGTGCACTGTGCGATATCGCTCCAACTCTGCTGACTTTGGCAGGCATGGAAATTCCTGCTGATATGAGCGGTAAGTCTTTAGTGACTTTAAAGTAAGTATTGAAATAAGAACTCTTTAAGTTTTTGTTTCTTGTGTATTAAATTATTTAGTGAAGAGAGGAATACGAAATGATCTACTATGATAAGCATGTTGAAGACATGACTTGCATTGCAAAAGAAGTAAACCATGGTCCAGCTCCTATCCCAGAAGAGGGTAAGTGGGTACAGTCTAAGGAAATTAAGGACATCAGCGGCCTGACTCATGGTATTGGCTGGTGCGCTCCTCAGCAGGGTGGCTGCAAGCTGACTCTGAACGTTAAGGAAGGCATTATCGAGGAAGCTCTGGTAGAGACCATCGGCTGCTCCGGTATGACTCATTCCGCTGCTATGGCTGCTGAAATTCTGCCAGGCAAGACCATTCTGGAAGCTCTGAACACTGACCTGGTTTGCGATGCTATCAACACTGCTATGCGTGAGCTGTTCCTGCAGATTGTATATGGCCGTACCCAGACTGCATTCTCTGATGACGGCCTGCCTGTAGGCGCAGGTCTGGATGACCTGGGCAAGGGTCTCCGCAGCCAGGTTGGTACTCTGTATTCCACCAAGCTCAAGGGTCCTCGTTACCTCGAATTGGCAGAGGGTTATGTTACTAGGATGGCTATTGACAGCGAAGACCGCGTAATCGGTTATGAAGTTGTTCAGCTGGGCAAGGCTATGGAGGCTATTAAGGCCGGCACTGATGCTAATGAGGCAATCAAGGCTAACACCTCCACCAAGGGCCGCTTCGCTGAGGCTGCTCGCTACATCGATCCTCGTAAGGAATAATTTGAGATAATAGGAAGGACTGAAATAGAAAATGGCATTATTTGAAGGCTATGAGCGCCGTATTGACGGTATCAACGAAGTTTGTAAGAAATACGACATTCCATCTATTGAGGCAGCTGCTGACATCTGCAAGGAGAAGGGCTTTGACCCTGCTGCTATCGTAACTGACCTGCAGCCAATCTGCTTCGAGAACGCAAAGTGGGCTTATACCCTGGGCGCTGCTATCGCTATCAAGAAGGGCTGCACCACTGCTGTAGAGGCTGCCAAGGCTATCGGCGAAGGCCTGCAGGCTTTCTGCGTACCTGGTTCCGTTGCTGACCACCGCAAGGTAGGTCTCGGCCATGGCAACCTGGCTGCTATGCTGCTCTCCGAGGAGAATACCTGCTTCGCATTCCTGGCCGGCCACGAGTCCTTTGCTGCTGCTGAGGGTGCTATCGGTATCGCTCAGACTGCAAACAAGGTTCGTAAGGAGCCTCTCCGTGTAATCCTGAACGGTCTTGGCAAGGACGCAGCTCAGATTATTTCCCGTATCAATGGTTTCACCTATGTTAAGACTCAGTACAACTATGTAACTGGTGAGGTTGAGGAAGTTGAGCGTATTGCTTACTCTGATGGCCCTCGTGCAAAGGTTAACTGCTATGGTGCTGACTCTGTTCCAGAGGGTGTTGCAATCATGCACAAGGAAGATGTTGGTATTTCCATTACTGGTAACTCCACCAACCCAACCCGCTTCCAGCATCCAGTAGCTGGTACCTACAAGAAGGAGCGTCTGGAGATGGGCAAGAAGTACTTCTCCGTAGCTTCCGGTGGTGGTACTGGCCGTACCCTGCATCCAGATAACATGGCAGCAGGTCCTGCTTCCTATGGTATGACTGATACTATGGGCCGTATGCATGGTGATGCTCAGTTCGCTGGTTCTTCTTCTGTACCTGCTCATGTAGACATGATGGGCCTCATTGGTGCTGGTAACAACCCAATGGTTGGTATGTCTGTAGCAGTAGCAGTTGCAGTTGCTGAGGCAATGAACAAGTAATTTTTGGCAAGTCATTTGCTTATCAAATATGAACGTAAAAAGAGGTTCTTCCTTCGGGGAGGGCTTCTTTTTTATAATCACCGATAAAAGCTATAAATCATAAAAGAAAGTAAAATATATTCGCTAAAAAAGTGAGATGAAATATTATGGCGAAGTCGTCAATAAATATGCTGGAGGGCTCGATTTGGGATAAGGTTTTAATGTTTGCTATTCCCTTGGCGGCAACCAGTATTTTACAGCAGTTATTTAATGCGGCTGATGTAGCAGTAGTGGGACAGTTCGTTGGAGCAGAGGCTCTGGCGGCAGTAGGTGCAAATGGTATTGTCATAAATCTGATGGTAAACCTTTTTGTTGGTCTATCTATTGGTACCAATGTTGTCTGTGCTAATATGCTTGGTGCAAAGAATTATTTACGTGTTAAGCAGGCCGTTCATACATCTATGGTCGTGGCTATTGTAAGCGGTATTGCTATTGCGGCTATTGGTGTTATTTTTGCTAGGGACATTTTGATATATTTAGATACGCCAGCAGATATTCTTGACCTAGCAATTTTGTACTTGCAGATAATAATGGCAGGAATGCCTTTTTTCATGCTGTACAATTTTTCCTCAGCTATTTTGCGAAGCAAGGGTGATACCAGAAGACCGCTTATTGCAATGGTTATATCAGGTATTGTAAATGTATTATTAAATTTATTTTTTGTTGCTAAGCTTCACATGAATGTAGAGGGCGTTGCTTTGGCTACAGCTATTTCCAGTGCTGTAAGTGCTTCAATTCTCCTTTATCATTTAATAAAGGAAAAGGGAATGCTTCAGCTTAGGTGGCAGAAGCTTTATGTGGATTGCAACATAAGTGCGTTTCGTCATATAGCTAGGGTTGGTCTTCCAGCAGGCATACAGGGAATGGCGTTCTCTGTATCAAATATCGTAGTGCAGATTGCCCTTAATAATCTTGGTTCTACGGTAGTAGCGGCAACAGCGGCGGCACTGAATTATGAATTTTTCATGTTCTTTATCATGAGTTCATTTGCTCAGGCATGTTCTACCTTTGTAGGTCAGAATTTCGGTGCTAGAAATATTTCACGCTGTAAGCAGATAATAAAATGCTGTCTTATTATGAATGTGGCTGTAACGGGTATAGGTTCTCTTATATGTGTTATTTTTGCTGTTCCATTGGTAAGCGTTTTTACTAATGATCCTGACGTTATATACTATGCGGCTATTCGTGTCCGCTACATAATTTCCTTAGAGGTTATTAACGTGGTGATGGAAACCCTGTCGGGAGCAATGCGAGGCTTTAATTATTCACTTCAGCCAGCGATAATCTGCATTATGGGTATTTGTGTTTTCCGAGTGATATTTATTTATACGTATTTTCCAGAGCATTCATCCTTTGAGGTGCTGATGGCTTTGTATCCTATTAGCTGGACATTTACGGTGATTGGTGTAGTTATTGCCTACCTGTATGTGATAAAAAAATTAGAAAGAAGATGTCTGTTTCAGAATCAATAATAAGTAGTAATCTTTTATTACTGTTATTGACTATGCTTTTCTATTATGGCTATGATTTTAAATATTGTTCTGCCAAAGACAAATAAAAATTAATGGACTTTCGTCTTAGTTTTTTATAAATTATTATTGACAGTAAGTGCTTTGTGTGATAATATATTAGTGTAATTTATTCTGAAAATTTCATATGTGAAGTCGGGTGTGCAATTTTTCTTAAATGAAGATGCGCGCTTAATAGAGAAACAGGTAATGAGCAAGTTTTTTAAGCCTGTGCTGTCCCGCAGCTGTATTGCCGAGCGAAGGTTACTTTGTGTCACTGATGTTCTACCAAAGAATGTTGGGAAGGCCAACCGGAGCGTTGAAGCAGAGCCAGAAGAACTGCCCGATTTCGACACTTACCGCATTGGCGGATTCTGCGAGCGACAGAATGGTGTAGGCAAAGTATAGATTATTTGTCCCTGTGCTGTTTTATTGTTTTTGCAAGCTCAGGGGCTTGTTTTTTTGTCATAGAACTGTACTATTTTATTTATTTTGCCACATTTTAGGGAGAGGTGTCGAGTTTCGGCATCTTTTTTTATTTTCATAACGACTAAGAGATGTCCCCCACTTCTATAAGTGGC
>CALZDE010000073.1 GCA_945637225.1 uncultured Selenomonadaceae bacterium | reverse complement strand
AGATTGATTCTGAGTTCAATCATTTTGTTACTGCTATTAAGACATATAATGACGAACAGGAAAAGAACAATCTGATTAACGGTTTGCGCATGGATGCTGAAAATGCTAAGGCTGAAATATCAGAATTAGAAGAAGAAAAGCAGGTTAATGCAACAGGCAAAGAAAATCCTACTGCTATGCCTAGCCCTGCATCTATTATCGAGTCTATGCCTAAGCCTGCTAGTGATACCAATGCAAGGAATACAGAAATGCAGCAGGGCTTTGAGTCGGCTATAAATAGTGAGGCTGTAGAACAACTGGCGGGGCTTGCGGCAAAGAAACAGGCTGAGGCTACACAGAATCAGCGAGAAGTCAAGGGAAATGATTGGCATGGTTTTATGGAAGATAAGCCTGATAAAATTCGTAATGCTGCCAGAAACAGTCTGCTAAAACCTGCTCGGTGGGGAGGCACTCTGAAAGATGAAATGGACGTATGGGCAGAGGCTAACAAAAAGTTTATCGCTGAGGGGGAGGAACCATGTAGAGCTGTAAAGAATGGGAATAAATATTATTTTGTTGACCATAGATCAAAGACACCTATCAACAAGGCGCAGTATGAATACTTCAATCACCTTATGGGGATTGACGAGGCGGCTAATGCTTTGACTAACATGAAAACGGATAGCAATACATCGAAGAATCAGCAGGAATCTAAGGAAAGTTCAGAGGATGCAGTTGTCGATAAGCACGTCGAAACGGCGTATCGTAATATTTCAAGGCATTTTAATACGGTTCAGTTGTCAGATAATCCTATCGGCTCTCCTACATACGACGCAAAATATGGTGCAAGGAACATAGAGGAAGCTATTAGCAAGATTAATAATTTGCATAAAGAGGCTAAAACTGTACTTGCTAAAGAGATTAAAGAAATCCCTAATATTACTGAAAAACAGAAAAATGAAATTTTAGAAAGAGTATTAGCGAGAATTAATCAGAAAGTTGAGGAGCGTACTGCAGAGTTAAGAGTACTGGATGAATCTAATAAACAGACAGAACAGGAACAGTCGGACAAAGAAGCTAAGGAAGCTGAGGACAAAAAGAAAAAAGAAACTATGTCTGATTTGCACGGCTTTGGAGCTGATAAGCCTGCTATGACTCGTGGTGCAATTCGCAAAACTCTGTCTAAGAAGCTGAGATACACCCAGTATGCCCGTGAAAATTCTTTAAAAGATGGCATTGCTCCAGCAGACAAAGAACATCCACTGACAGGCATAATGACGAGAGCCGAGTTTATTGAAAAAGCGGAGTCAATGAAAGATAGCTTTGTAAGAGCTGATAAGGATAAAAACGGAAAGTCTATATACAAATTATCATTCCCACACAAGGGATTTAAGGACTGGCGAAACTCTTATAATGAAATTACCAAAGCTGAATACGAGTATTTCCAGCACTTACGTACCATGCGTAACGATGGTGCGGAAGGCTTGTTACCACTAAGTAATTACACATTAGAGCAGCCTACCCAGAATGAGGACAATAAAAAAGAAGAATCCAGTGAACGTAGTGAATTTCATGATTCATCTATGCCTACTACCGATACTCCTACACAATCTCGTAGTACCGGAGCGGATTCTTCTACTGCTAGCATACTACAAGGACAGCAGGAAAGCAAGGAAAATCAGCAGGAAGAAAAGAAAGAATCTATCTTTGGTGAATACAATGAGGATGAACTTTTTAACGCTTTAGGTATCGAAGCAATAGACGAAACCAACGAACAGATTAAGATTGTTGATTTGGTAGACGACAGTGAAGAAGCTGAGGCAAAACTTATTGCAGAGTTAAAGAAGAAACTGAATACCATCAATTCTGGCTTTGACCCTACGATAATGGTTCCTGCGTTTAAACTTGGTGCTATCTATATCCAGCGTGGTATTAACAAATTCCCAGAGTGGAAATCGAAGCTGACTGAGGCCGTAGGTGAAGAAATTGCTCCGTGGGCTAAACCTGTATGGGAGTCCTTAAAGACATACCCACAGGACAGAGCTTTTAATGAAACTCATGCCACTAAGATTTTTCAGGCTGTTGGTGCACTCTATGAGCATGGCGAGAAAGATATTGAAAATATCAAAAAGCGTATTACCAGAAAAATGTCAAAGGATAACGCGAAAAGGTTTGCACCTATCATCGAATCAGCGTATAATGGAGTAAAGACATACTTTGACGAAATGGAGGCTGACAATAATGGTAGACAACAGACAGAGAGCGGAAGCACTGCTGGAGGACCTGAAAGCGTACAATCCGAAGATGATAAGAAAACTGAAAAGGGAGAAGATAAACGTACTGGATTATCTGGAACAGTTCCTGAACGTAGTGAGGGAGAAGGAGCTAGGGATACTGGAAGTGATGAAAAGCAGAATACCAGCAGGACTGGATCCGATTCAGTACGAGAGGGAACTGAACTGGGCGAGACAGACAGCAAGGGAGACAGCACAGGAAGAAATAAACCAGCTTCTCAGGAGCTGACAGAAGCACAGAAGAACCCTTCACCTACTGAAATTCCGGGCCATAATTATGAAATCAAGGAATCGGCAACAGGCAAGACAGGCGAGGCAACACGCTTCAAGCAGAATATCGCAGCTATAAAAATGCTGAAACAGCTGGAATCTGAAAACCGTATGCCTACACCAGCTGAGCAGGAAATATTGGCAGCGTATAACGGCTGGGGCAGTCTGAAAAATGCCTTCCTTGATGATACAAAAGAGAATATCGAGCTAAAGGAGCTTTTGACCGATGATGAGTACAGAGCTGCTGAAGCTACTATAAACGACGCCTTTTATACCAGTCCTGACATTGTCAGAGCTATATGGAAAGGCGTTTCTCGTTTAGGCTTCAAAGGCGGCAGGGTATTAGACCCATCTATGGGTGTCGGTAATTTCTATGGCTGTATGCCTCGTGGCATGATGAAGAAATCCAGTTTGCAGGGTGTTGAGATAGATAACCTTACATCAAGATTTGCTAAAATGCTTTATCCTAGTGCATACGTAGAGAACACTGGCTTCCAGAAGGCCGAACTGGCAAACGACTTCTTTGACCTTGTTATTTCCAACATTCCATTTGGTCAGCTTAAAATTGATGGTTACAAGATTCATAATTATTTCTTTGCCAACGGCATTGATAAAGTTAGGCCTGGCGGTTTAATGGTATTTGTTACCTCACAAGGTTCTCTTACTAACAGTGAAGACGGCGCAAGAATGAGAAATTACCTCGATGGCAAAGCTGATATGATAGCCGCCTACAAACTCCCTGAGGGCGCATTTGCCGAGGCTGGCACTGGTGTAATTACAGATATTGTAATTTTCCAGAAACGTGGCAAGGATGGCGCAAAGTCTCCATACGCACAGGAATTTACCGAGTTAACAACGATGACTGACGGTGTTACTGTCAATGATTATTTTGAAAAGCACCCGGAGAATGTATTAGGAAATGTATCTGTCGTAAGAGACCAGTATTACAGACCTGCTTTATCCGTTAAACAGCGTGATGGTGAAAGCATTGCAGATAGTCTTAATAAGGCTATGGAGAAACTTCCTGAAAACATCTACGCTCCACAGAACCGCAGTAAGTCAAAAGCCTTTAATACTACCGAAGCCAACAAGAAGGCAAGGGCCGATGAAAAGACTCGTGACCTTGAATACTATATCAAGGATGGTAAGGTTGTACAGAATCAGGGCGGCGAGGCTGTTGCGATTACTGGTAAAAAAGCTGATGTTGTTAAGGCTTATGTAGGCATTAAGAATGATTTGAATGCTTTGATAATCGCACAATGCGACCCTAAAGCTACTGATAAACAGCTTAGTGCATTACGTGCCCAGTTAAATAAGTCCTATGATAGCTTTGTTAAGAAGTTTGGTTATCTCACTGATACTGCCGTAGAAAAGAATTATCGTGACGATCCTTCTGCTGGAATGGTTATGGCTCTTGAAAGACCTATCTTTGCACCTACTGAATACAGTATAAATAAGAATGGTCAGAAAGTAAGAAAGCCTAGAAAAGTAATTTCTATTGAGAAAGCCAACATTTTCACAGAGCGTACCATGCAGGCTATATCTGAGGTAAAGACTGCATCTACACCTGCTGATGCCTTGTTAGCTTCTTTGGCACAGAAGGGCGATGTAGACCTTGAATATATGGCAGGACTTTTAAAGAGTACTCCTGAAAAGGTTGCAGCTTCTTTAAAGGGACAGATTTTCAAGAATCCTATTACTGAGGAATACGAAACCCGTGACGAGTATTTGTCTGGAAATGTAAGAGAAAAACTTGCACAGGCAAAGACTGCTGCCAAGGCTGACAAGAGTTATCAGAACAATGTAGATGAACTTACAAAAGTAATTCCAGAGGATTTAGTATCTGATGAAATTATTGTAAACATGGGTGCTCCGTGGATTCCTGTAAGTGACATTCAGGATTTTGTTAATTCCATAGCCGATAGAGGCAACGTTACTGTAAGGTTCTTCCCGTCAGCTGCAAAGTGGATTGTTGCAGGGTGGGGTAATAGCTCAAAGTTCAATTTCAATAGAAAAATGGATATGGTCAAAACTCTTGAACATATCTTAAACAACAAAGCTATTGAGATTAGTATAAAGGATTCTGACGGCCATACATACCTTGACCAGAATGCAACAGATACCGCTAATGTTACTGCTGACGAAATAAGAGCTGCTTTTAAGGATTGGATATGGTCTGATAAAGCACGTGAAAAGAGGTTGGTTCGTTACTACAATGACAATTACAACAATACAGTTACACGTGAATATGACGGTTCTCACTTAGGTGAGAATTTCCCTGGCATGGTATCCACATGGAAAATGAAGCCACACCAGCAGAATGTTGTATGGCGTATGCTGCAAAAATCTAATACTCTTATTGCTCACTGTGTCGGTGCTGGCAAGACTGCTGAAATGCAGGCGGCAGGCATGGAAATGCGCAGACTGGGTATTGCTAAAAAACCTTTGTACTGTCTTCCTAACAATGTTGTGGAGCAGTTCACAAGAGAGTTTAGGCAGCTTTACCCTAATGCTAAGCTATTAGTGCTTACCACTAATGATTTACCAGCTGTAAAGAGTACCAGCAAAAAGACAAAGACGGAAGACGGTCGAATTGTTACAACCAAAATCGACTTAAAAACTTTGCCAGCTAAAGAAAGAGAAAAGATTTTGAAGGGCAGGGCTGACCGCAACAGAACATTGGCACGTATTCAGACGGAAGACTGGGATGGTATTATCATTTCCCATACTATGTTTGAGCGTTTGCCGCTTACTCCAGAAACAACCAATTCTTTCATAGAAGAACAGATTCAGATTCTTAAACGTACTAAAAGGGAAGCTAAGGCAGCTAAAGGCGAACTGTTTGGTAAACGTGCGTTATCTATATTGGAAGACCAGATTGAGAGTCTGCAGAACCGCATGGAAAGGATTCTTAATACCAGCCTTGATGATATAGGTATTCCGTTTGAGCAGCTAGGCATTGACCAGATATTTGTAGATGAGGCAGATTTATTTAAAAATCTGCACTATGCAACATCCATGGACAGAGTATCAGGCCTTGCTAATTCAGACGCTAACCGCTCCAATGATATGTTTGCTAAGACTCAGTGGCTTACCCGTACATTAGGCGGCAGAGGTGTAGTATTTGCTACTGGCACACCTATATCAAACACTATGGCCGAGATGTACACCATGCTTCGCTATATGGATATGCAGGGGCTCAAAGAAAAGAACTTAGATCTCTTTGATAACTGGATTCGTACCTTTGCAGAGATTGGCAGTGGTATTGAGCGCAAGCCTTCAGGTGATGGATTCCGTAAAGTAAACAAGGTTAAGAACTTTATTAACATGGCTGACCTCATCAAGATGTTCCGTAAGATAGCTGACGTTAAGACAAAGGATGACTTAGACCTTAATATACCTAATCTGAAAAATGACAAGAATACTGTTGTCACAATCAAGGCTGACCCTGCTATCGTAAGATATATCAAAGAGGTAGTACCACAGCGTATCGCCAACATGAGGTCAGGCGGCAAGCAGGAAAAAGACTCTGACAATATGCTGGTTCTTACCAACGACCTTCGCAAGCTGTCTCTCAACGATTCTAAGATAAACGCTTGCGCAGACCAGATTGTTAAGAAGTTTACTGAGACTGAGGACGTAAAGGGCGCACAGCTTGTATTCTGTGACATGGGTATTCCTAAGGCAGAGAAGGAAAATAAGAAAGATGATGAAGAAAGTGCTGATAATGAATTTGAAGTAGCTGACGTCAAGGCTTATGAGGATTTGAAACAGGCTCTTATAAATAAAGGTATCCCCGAAAATCAGATAGCATTTGTCCATGACGCAAAGAATAAGGCTGAACAGGCAGAATTATTCCAGAAGGTTGATTCCGGTGAGCTTCGTATTCTCATCGGCTCTACCAGTAAGATGGGCGCAGGCACTAACTGCCAGCACCACCTTGTAGCCTTGCATCATCTTGACGCACCATGGAGACCACGAGACATTGAACAGCGTGAAGGACGTATTCTCCGACAAGGCAACCAGAATGAAGAAGTCGAGATATTTAATTATGTTGTTCAGGATTCCTTTGACGCTAATATGTGGGAGAAGCTAAAAAACAAGGCGGCTATTATTGCTCAGGCTATGAGCGGTGATTCTACTATGCGAGTAGTAGAGGATGCAGACCTTGTTACACTTTCCTACGCTGAGGTGGAAGGGGCGGCCACGGGCAATCCTCTGATTAAGGAACAGTTAAGCCTTAACAATGAAGTTACTAAGTATGCTCATGCTCAGACTTCATTCAAGAAGAAACAGCGCGACGCAGAACGGGATATAGAGACATTACCTGCAGAGATTGAGCAGCTCAAGAAAACTGCTGAGAAAATCAAGGCTGACATAGCAGAACGTACAGATACTAAGGGTGAAGCCTTTACCATGAAAATAGGCGATACCGTATATACTGAACGTAGCAAGGCTGAGACTGCATTAAAGAATATACTCAAAGGCTTTACTGCTAAAACATCCACTAAAATCGGTGAAATCGGCGGCTTCGATTTGAAAGCTATGAAAACTGAAGCTGGTTACAGTGTTGATGGTGTTGAAGCTGAAAGCGGTGTGAGACTCCAGCTAGTCAACCATTTCTCTTATGCGGTAGATACTGCCTCAGTGCAGGGTATTGAAAACAGACTCCGCAAAGCTCCAGAAAGTTCTTTGAATTATATAGAACAGCAGGCCGAAGAAAAAGAAAGCCAGTTAAAGAGTGCCCACGAAGTAGTGAAGCGTGAAAACCCATACGCTGAAAAACTGAAAACTTTGCAGGCAAGACTGACAGAGGTTAATAGGGAAATAGAAAAGACATTGATGGAAGGAGGACAAAAGCAGGAAGATAATATTTCTGATGAAGATGTTGGCGGTATGCCTAAAGAAGATACTTCAACTATTTCCGAATCGGAACAAGTTGAAAATGTCAATGATGATAATCTCTTTGATACTTCCGACTTTACCCATACCAAGACAGGTGAGCAGATTGTTGCGGCAAAGCTCCTGCCTGACTTAAAAGAGCATTGGGGAGTGATAACTTCTATTGCTAAAAGCTATGGCGGTTCCTACAACAGATTTGCTAAGCGTTTCTTCTTTACTAAACAGAGCAGTAAAGAAGCTAACGAACAGAAACGTGATACCTTTGTCGAGAAGGTTAAGCAGATGTTGCATGATAAGGGGGTTGATATAAAAAATGTAATACAGAAAATGGTATCCACAACAAAACCAAAGAAGCAAAGTGAAGCTGAGAAGATTGCTGCTGAACAAGCATTACGCGTTCTCCGCAATTCTGGTATCGAAGTAATCACTGATACTGCTGAAATGGAACGTGTTTTAGGTAAATCTCTAGAACAATCTGCTACTGATGATGCTATTCAGAAAATGATTGTTACCTATGAAGAAGGTAACAAAGTTCCAGACTTAACTCTTACTGAACGAGAAATCAACGGTAAGACAATGTATGGTGTTGCTTTTGTAGGACAGAGACCTAAAAACTATGTACCTAAGAAGATTGGCAAGGCATATAAGCTGATGGAACTACATCCAGATGGGACCATTCATGCATTGTTTGCTGGCACTGGTAAAGCGTTTGAAATAGGCAAATGGAATTGGGCTGAGGGATTTTCTCCTGATGAAAAGGGTGCAGTAAAGCAGATGAATTTAGCGCCTAGATACGGCTGGCATATGGGCACGGGTGTACCTGCTTCCTATCACTTGATGGGTGTTGGTGACGTGCTTGACCCTAAGATGGTTTATCCTACTAAAAGTGGTATAGGTCATCCTAAGGGGAGTAAACGCGTATGGTGTGAGGTTCATTACGATGCTACCAATGATTATTCTGACATTGCAGCACAGAACCCAGGCAGAGAAAAAGATATTAGAGGCCTGATACCTTTTGGTGGTTATTACATGTTTCAGGAAGGCAACCTTTCCAACTGGATAATTGCAAGCTCTATTAAGTTCGATCATATTCTTACTGACAGTGAACGTCAGAAAATTCTTGATGAGGCTGGCTATAATGAGGAATTGGTATGGCGCAAGCAGGTTCTTACAAGCAAGTTAAAAGCACAGCTTACCGCCGATGATAAAAAACTTAGTGGGCAAAAAGCACTTTCCAAAAATGAAACTATGGATAGCGTTCAGACCCACAGGGATAGAATTGTTGCTTTGCAGGAAGAAAATGAAGCTAGAATAAAAGAACTTAACGATGGAAAGGATTGGAAATATAAGAAGCGTTCCGAAGCTGATTTAGCTGCTGAAAGAGAGCGTATTCGTAAAGCTGTATTCGATAATCCGGAATTAAAAGCTAAACGTGAAATTTTAAAAGAAACTAGTAATGGAATGTTTGCGTTTGATTTTGGCGATGATACCCAGTATTTGCGCACCAAAGTAGGCGAGGTTTACGGCTTTGTTAAGGATGGTAAAATCTATATCGATGAATCTAAAATGGATGCCTCTGTTCCGATCCATGAATATACTCATGTATGGGATAATCTCGTAAGAGAGCGTAATCCAGAGCTGTGGAAACATGGTGTAGAGCTCATGAAGAAAACAAAGATTTGGGCTGACATCATGAAAAATCCTGCATATGCCAATATCATTCATGATGAAAACCTAGTTGCTTCTGAGGTTCACGCAAGATTAGTAGGTGAAAATGGTCGCATACAATTCTTAGGT
>CALZDE010000072.1 GCA_945637225.1 uncultured Selenomonadaceae bacterium | reverse complement strand
GTGTGAGATGGAGCCTGCTCATGAAGAACAGCTTCGTCAGGCATTAAAGGCACATGGTCTTTTGAAGTAATTGGTTTATTAAACCATTGTTTATTATTTTTGAACTTTTCTAGGGGGAAATGTTTATTATGAAGAAGTTTTTGTCTGCACTGGTTGCAGCTTGTGTTATGGCGGTCTGCACTCAGCCAGCTTTCGCTATTAGTAAGGCAGAAATCACTAATGTAAATCCTAATGATAACAGCGCAACCTATTTAGGTGATGGTCTTTATCTGATTGATAATGGTAATGATGATGGAGAATACAGAGAGGGTAAAAATTCAACTATTGTTGATGCAGCAGCTTTTTCTAAGGTAAAGACTATTGCTGTTGCACCACTTCTTTATTCTCCAAATAAAAATGATCCAAGCTGGAAGGAGGCTATGGATACTGTCTTAGCTGCTTCTAATGAGTTTAATAAAAATGGTGATATAATAGTAGTTAGCTATGATGATGTTGCAGATAAGATTTTACGTACTACTGGCCAGGATATTCTCAGTATGAATCGCCGTCAGGCTACTCAGGTATTCAAGAAGTATATTTCTGCTTATGCTGATGCTTATGTTGAATTTACTATCAGTGTTGGCAGTACCAGAGGTACAGATATTTTTGCTGAAGTGAATAAGTCTGGCACTGATAATCGTCTTTACGCTTATAAGGCTAGTGTAGGTTCACGTACTATTGAGGCATATGCAAATGCAAGCAAGAATAGCTTCAAGAATATCGAAAATGGTAAGAAAGAAGCTGAAAAGCAGGCTGCTAAAGTTGGTGGCGGTATTGTGTGGGATATGAATAAGTAACAATTGTTACGTAAATTTTAAATTAATTTGATTATTTTGTTAAATTTTTGTAAAAAAAAGAGGAATTTAACTTTTTTTGGCGTATAATATAAATAGGCGTGTTGTGTGGATAGTTTTTTGTGTAAGGTGCATTTTAAATATATAGAGAAATGTGACAAAAAATATCTGCTTCGGTTATTTATTATTATTATTTTGGAGGGATAGTTGTGGAAGGTTTAGGTTTTTTCAGCACTATCAGGGGCAAGATTATTAGTGCTATAGTGGCTGTTTCTGTAATTACAGCTCTTAGTATTGGTGGTTATTTCATTTCTGCTATGTACAATGAGACTAGTGAGCAGATTGAAACTCAACGTGCTTTGCTTATGGAGGATATTAAGCAGCGTTTGAGAGAGGAAACTGAAATTGCTTATAGTGTCTGTGTGGATACTCATAAGAAGATTCAGGCAGGTACTCTTACTGAGGAACAGGGCAAGAAGATGGCTGCTGACATCATTCGTGAACTGCGTTTTGATAATGGTCAGGGTTATTTCTGGATTGATACCACAGAGGGTGTAAATGTTGTTCTGTTAGGCGGTCCTGCTGAGGGCAAGCCTCGTATAGACCTCAAAGACCCAACTGGTTTTCCTTTTATTCAGGAGCTGATTAAAACAGGTAAGCAGAGTGGCGGTGGCTATACTGAGTGGCAGTTCCCTAAGCCTGGTGAAACTGAAAACCTGCCAAAGTTTGGTTATAGTATCTGCTTCGAGCCTTATGGCTGGGTAATTGGTACTGGTGTATGGATTGATAACATTGATGCTATCATGGCTCAGCAGACTGAGGCAGCATATTCTAGCATGAATTCCCGTTTGCTGTTCTCTGTCATTGTTATTTTGGTATTGCAGGCAGTTTTCATCTTTATCGGTGTTAAGGTAGCTAATATGCTCACTAAGCCTATTTCTATTGTTGCTGAGAGCCTGGATATTATGTCTACTGGTGATTTGGGACATGGTACTGACGGCTTAAAGTCCTACATGGATGCTCAGGATGAGATTGGTGCGATGAGCCGAGCTATGAAGGCACTGCATGACAGTCTGGCAGAATCCATACGTCTTGTAATGGATACCGCACAGCAGTTAGCAGCGGCTTCTCAGGAGCTTACCGCTACCGCAGACCAGTCTGCTGATGTAAGTAATCATGTAGCAGAATCTATGGTAAGTGTTGCGGCTAACTGTGGCGAGCAGTTTGATAAAGTAGCTAAAGCTAAGACTCATACAGAAGAATTTACCGTTCACATGGCTAACTTTGCTAAGTCCCTGCAGAATACAATTGAGCGCATTGGTCATACCAATGAGGCTGCTAACAAGGGTACAGGCGAAGCAAAGGGTGCAGTAAGCCAGATGAGATCCATAGAGATATCTGTTGGTGATTCCGCTAAGGTTATTGAAGGTCTTGGTGAACAGTCTGAGCAGATTGGCACCATTGTAGATACTATTTCTTCCATCGCTTCTCAGACCAACCTCTTGGCTCTCAATGCGGCTATTGAGGCAGCTCGTGCAGGTGAACAGGGCCGTGGCTTTGCCGTAGTAGCAGAGGAAGTTCGTAAGCTGGCTGAACAGTCACAGGAAGCAGCGGCAGAGATTGCACAGCTTATCGGTACTGTACAGCAGGCGGCTAAGGATGCCGTTCAGTCCATGGAGGAAGGTATGCAGCGTGTAGGTAATGGTACCAAGGCTGTTACCAATGCAGGACAGGCATTCTCCGATATTGCGGAAATGGTACAGGAAGTTGCTAATCATTCTCAGGAGATGCGTGCTATCGTGAAGAATCTGGAACGTGGTGCTGACGACCTTTCCAATGTAGTAGATGCTATTAATGACCGCAGCCGCAGTATTTCTGGTGAAACTGAGACTGTATCTGCTTCTACTGAGGAACAGACAGCTTCCATTCATGAAATTGCAAATGCCAGCCGTACTTTGGCAGATATGGCAATGCAGCTTCAGGCGGCTATTGGCCGTTTCTCCGTATAACTTAAATCCATTGAATTTTCATAATACCATGTTATCCTTAGGGTAACGTGGTATTTTTTTACATATTTACCATCCTTTTATACTATTGGTATAATCTTTATCTATTGCATGTTAAATTTAATTATGCTAAAATAGGCTTAGGCCTTAAATATTAATATTATATTATATTATTTTTATTAGGAGAGATTAAAATGAAGATTACAGGTTTAACAGCGGCTCAGGTTGAGGAAAGCCGAGCTCGCTATGGCAGCAACAGGCTTACTGTTGTAGAGCAGGACCCTTTATGGAAAAAGATTTTAGAAGGATTTAAGGATCCTATGATCATGATTTTGATGGTAGCACTGGCAGTTCAGCTGGTTCTGTATACTATGGGTCAGGCTGAGTGGTATGAGCCATTTGGTGTATTTGTAGCAATTGTCATCGCTAATGGCGTAGCTGCGGTTAGTGAGAACAGTCAGGAAGGCAAGGCGGCAGAGCTTCGTGAAGAAGAGACTGCCAAGGAACGTACTAAGGTTATTCGTGACGGCAAGCTGCAGGAAATCTGTGTTACTGATGTAGTAACTGGCGATATTGTGTATTTGCAGTCAGGTGACCGTATTCCTGCTGATGGTATTGTTTGTCAGGGTGCAGTAAAGGTTGACCAGTCCGTTCTTAATGGCGAGACTGAGGAAATCGAAAAAATCGTTTGCCCAGAGGGTGTAACCTATGATGTAAACGACCTTTTAAATCAGTATTACGTTTATCGTGGTACTGTTGTATGCGATAAGGAAGCTTACATGGAAGCCAAGGTAGTAGGCGATGAAACCTTCTTTGGCAAACTGTCCTTAGAGGCACAGGAAGAACAGCGTCAGACTCCTCTGCAGGTTAAGCTGGCAAAATTAGCAGGTCAGATTTCTACTTTTGGTTATATCGGTGCTATTGCTATTGTAGTTGGTATTTTAGCAAAGACCTTCATTACCGGTGCAACTCCTGATGACATGTATGAGTGGATTCGTCTTATCATGGATGCTATCACTGTTGCTGTTACTATTATCGTTTGTGCGGTACCAGAGGGCCTGCCAATGCTGACCTCTATTCTGCTTTCCTTCCAGAGTATCCGCATGGAGAAGGATAACGTATTAGTTAAGAAGATTAATGGTCTTGAGACTTCCGGCAGTCTGAGCCTTCTGTTCAGCGATAAGACAGGTACTATCACTCAGGGTATTCTGTCCGTAGTAGGCTCTGCTACTGGCGATGGCAAGGAAATCAGCGATGTTAATGCTTCTTCTGCTTCCTACAAGCAGGAAATTCTCAATGGTATTGGCTTAAATAACAGTTCACAGTATAGTGATGGCAATATTATTGGTGGTAATTTTACTGATCGTGCTCTCATGAAGTACATGATTGACCTCAATATGGCAGATAAGATTGATCATAGCCTGGTTGTTGAGCCATCTACCTTTAACTCCAAGAATAAGTATGCAACTGTAGTATTAAAGGGTGGCTTATCCTATGTAAAGGGTGCTCCTGAAATACTTTTACCTCGTATTAAGTCCTACATGGACACCAACGGTGTTATTCATACACTTGATGATGTGACTCCATTGGATAATTACATGAACGAGCAGGCTAACCGTGCTATGCGTCTTTTAGCTGTTACTAAGGTAGCTGAAAACGGTGAGGATTTAATTCTTATCTGTGTACTGAGCATCCGTGATAATGTACGTCCTGAGGCAGTAGCGGCTATTAAGGAAGTACAGAATGCAGGTATTCAGGTTGTAATGGTTACTGGTGACCGTAAGGAAACTGCTGTAGCTATTGCCAAGGAAGCTGCCCTTTTGACTGCTGATGACCAGGTGGTACTGACCTCTGCTGAATTAAACGCTAAGAGTGATGAAGAAATTAAGAACATCATTCCAAAGCTTCGTGTAGTGGCACGTGCCCTGCCTACCGATAAGAGCCGTCTTGTACGTCTGGCACAGGAGCTTGATTACGTAGTAGGTATGACTGGTGATGGTGTAAATGACTCTCCTGCACTCCGCAAGGCTGACGTTGGTTTTGCTATGGGCAGTGGTACTGAGGTTGCTAAGGAAAGTGGCGATATCGTTATTCTCGATGATAATTTCTCCTCTATTGAAAAGGCAATTCTCTACGGTCGTACCATGTTTAAGAGTATCCGTAAGTTCCTGATTTTCCAGCTTACCGTAAACGTAGCGGCAGTAGTCATCTGTTTCTTAGCTCCAATGTTTGGCGAAAATGTTGTACTGACTGTTATTCAGCTTCTGTTAATCAATTTAGCTATGGATACCTTGGCGGCTATTGCTTTCGGCAGTGAGCCAGCCCTTAAGGAATATATGCAGGAATTACCTGTACCACGCAGAGAGAGCATTATTACCTCCAGCATGATGACTCAGCTGCTTATCAGTGCGGCATATATTACTGTGGCATGTCTTTCCATTATCTTCGTAGAGCCAGTCCGCAGTATCTTTGGAAATGTAGATGTTACCTACTTAAAGTCCGCTCTCTTTGCTACCTTTATGATGGCAATCACCTTCAACGGCTTCAATGCCCGCACCTCTCACCTCAACCCATTTGAGCATATGGGCAGAAACACCAACTTCCTGCTGGTAATGCTGTCAATTTTCTTGATGCAGTTTGTATTTGTAGAATTAGGCGGTGAGGTATTAAGCGTTGAGCCATTAAGTGCTCAGGCTTGGATTACCTGTGCTGCTATTGCTTTTATGGTTATTCCATTAGATGTTATCAGAAAGCTTATTTTTAAATAATTTGTAATTATAACGCCCTCAATCAAGAAAATGCAACAAGCATTTTCTTCCTATGACAGCGTTTCAACGACGATGGAGATATGCTCCACCGTGTTTATAGAATAAGGTACCCGCCACTTATAGAAGTGGGGGACATCTCTTAGTCGTTATATATTGATGTAAAATTTTGATGGGGGATAGTTTTATGAGTATTAATTTAAGAAAAGGTCAGAAAATTGATTTAACTAAGCGTGAAAACGGTCAGACTCTCCGTCATGTTATTGTTGGTCTTGGCTGGGATGCAGTAAAGCAGGCTAAGTCTGGCGGTGGTTTTTTCAGTAATCTTTTTGGCGGCGGCAGTGCCCCTAATGCTGATTGTGATGCTTCCGTTATTCTCTGCGGTGAGAATGGTAAAGTCATCAGCAGGAATATTAATGATACCCTGATTTATTTTGGCAATCTTCGTCATAAGAGCGGTGCAATTATCCACAAGGGTGATAACCTCACTGGTGATGGTGACGGTGATGATGAGCAGATTGCTATTGACCTGCAGATGATTCCACAGGATATTCATAAGCTGGTATTCGTAGTAAATATTTATGATGCAGATAAGCGTGGTCAGCATTTTGGCATGATTCAGAATGCTTTCATCCGTCTGGTAGATACTGATAAGATGCAGGAAGTATGCCGTTTTAATCTTACAGAGAGCTATGATGGTATGACTGGTCTGGTGGTTGGTGAGATTTACAGACGTAATGGTGACTGGAAGTTTAATGCTGTTGGTCAGGGTGTAAAGCAGGCAAGCCGTCTGGATGCTCTGTTATCTCTTTATCAGTAATAGGCAGTTAATTTGTGGAGGATTTTTACTAATGGCTATTAATTTGAAAAAAGGTCAGCGAGTGGCTTTAGAGGATAGCATGAAGCTGGCTATGGTAGGCCTGGGCTGGGATACTAACCGTTATGATGGCGGTTATGACTTTGATCTTGATGCTTCCGTTTTCCTTTTGGGAAGTAATGGCAAGCTTTTAAGAGATGAAGATTTTGTTTTCTACAATAACCTCAATGGCCGTGATGGTGCAGTAGTTCATACAGGCGATAATCTTACCGGTGATGGCGATGGTGATGATGAGGTTATCATGATTGACTTCACCAAGATACCTGAGGAAATCACAAAGATTGCAGTAGTAGTTACTATTTATGATGCTGATGTAAGACGTCAGAACTTCGGTCAGGTAGACAATGCGTATATCCGTCTGGCAAAGCTGGCAGATGAATTTGATACTGTAGGTACTCCTATTCTCCGCTTTGATTTGACAGAGGAATTTTCTGTAGAGACTGCTTTGGTAGTAGCTGAAATTTACAAGCGCAATGGCGAATGGAAGTTCAATGCAGTAGCGGCAGGCTATGAAGGCGGTCTTGAAGCAATTTGTCGTTCTTTCGGTGCTAATGTTTAAGAGGTGTCATAATGGCAGAATTTAAAAAAGGTACCCGTATACCTACTGTTACAGGTAATGAGATTGAAATTGTAGAAAAGCTCGGTGAAGGCGGTCAGGGTGTCGTTTACAAGGTAAAGCATGACGGCAAGCTTCGTGCCCTGAAATGGTACTTCCCAGGCAAATTACAGGATGAAGCGGCATTTATTAAGAACTTAGAAAACAATATTAATAATGGTGCACCTACTAAAGCTTTTTTATGGCCATTGGAACTGACTGAATACGTTGATGGAAGCTTTGGCTATGTCATGGAGCTCCGTCCACAGGAATATAAGGATTTTTCCCGTTTCCTGCTGGCAAGAGAGCATATCAAGAGTATTGATGCGCTGATTAATGCGGCTCTTTGCATTACCAATGCTTTCCGCGCTCTGCATGCTAAGGGTTACAGCTATCAGGACTTAAACGATGGCAATTTCTTCATTAACCCTAATACTGGCGATGTGCTGATCTGTGATAATGATAACGTTGCTCCTTATGGCAAGAGTCTTGGTATTGCTGGCAAGTGCCGTTATATGGCACCAGAGGTTGTTACCCACAAGAAACTGCCTGACGTATTTACCGACAGATTTTCTCTGGGTGTAGTTCTCTATATGCTTTTGTGTCTCAATCATCCGCTGGAAGGCAAGCGTACTCTTTGCCCTTGCATGACTGAGGAGCTGGAGTATAAATTCTTTGGTACTGATCCTGTTTTCGTATATGACCCTGACAATGACACCAACCGCCCAGTACCTGGTGTTCATATCAATGAGCTGATGCTGTGGAAATTCTATCCTAAGTTTATCAAGGATATGTTCTGCAAGGCATTTTCCCGCAAGGCTATGGTGGGCGAACAGAATGAAATTGCTCAGACCCGTCCTATTGATGATGACTGGGAGGATTTGTTTATCGCTCTGAAGAATGCCAGCGTGAAGTGCAACAGCTGTGGTGAAACTACCATGATTGACCTCGATGGCGGTAATCGTCCTATCTGCTTAAACTGTGGCAAGCCTGTTAAGAGACTGCCAATTCTTACCATCAAGAATAACCGTGTAAATCATCGCGTTATTTTGGCGAAGGGCAAGACTCTCCATCCATGTCATATCGTGAAGGGCAGCAGGGATTATGAGGAAGATTTGGCAGAGGTAATTACCAGCAAGATGGACCCTAATATAATTGGCCTGAAAAATCTCTCTGAGAATACTTGGAATATTACCAACGCTAATGGTGAGACCCGTCAGTTTGAAAAGGGCAAGACCATACAGCTTTTGCCTGGCTTGAAGATTGCTTTTAACAATGACATGATTGGTGAAGTAAATTAAAAGGAGAAATTAGAAAATGGGTATTTTCGATGAAACAGTCGAGGTAGCACGCCGTACTATGGTGCTGTTTTTCCTCATTGATGCTTCTGGAAGTATGTCTGGTGACAAGATGGGCACCGTAAATAATACAATGGAAGGCGTAGTACGTGAGTTGGAGGATATTTCCAATGACAATGCCGATGCAGAGCTTAAGGTAGCTGTTATGAAGTTCTCCAGCGGTTCTGAGTGGATTACCAATGAGCCAGTTCCTGCGAAGGATTTTTCTTGGAATTATCTTGATGCAAGAGGTCTGACTGATTTAGGTGATGCCTGCACCCAGTTAAACGAGAAGCTTTCCCGTAATGCATTCATGAATGAGGCGGCTGGTTCCTTTGCACCTGCTGTCTTCCTGATGTCTGATGGTGAGCCAACAGATAATTATCAGAAGGGCTTGGAGCTTTTAAAGCAGAATAACTGGTTCAAGAAGGCTATTAAGGTATCTATTGCTATCGGTAATGATGCTAATGAGACTGTTCTTGGTGAATTTGCTGGCAATCCAGAGGCTGTTATCCGCGTAAACAATGCTTCTGAGCTTCGTTACTGGATTCGTTTTGTCAGTGTACGTGCTTCCGAAATCGGCAGTAAGAGTGCAAATATCGGTAATAATGCTGATGATGGCACTGGCAACAATATTCCAAGCAAGCAGGAAGACTTTATTGAGGAAGTTAAGAAGGAGAAGGTAAATCTCACTAAGGAGCCACCTAAGGACGATCCAGGCTGGGGTACTGACCAGTGGTAAGAAGGAGACTGAGGATTTGTTTCTATGAAGCTGTAAAATCTCATAAATCCTTATTAAGATATTATACAAATGCGAAAACCAAGCGAAAATGAACAGAAAGACTTTTTGGTAAATAAA
>CALZDE010000071.1 GCA_945637225.1 uncultured Selenomonadaceae bacterium | reverse complement strand
GAAAATGCTTGTTGCATTTTCTTGATTGAGGGCATTATAATACTTCTTCAATTATAACAAATTTTTAAACAATATGCAATATGATAAACAAATTAAATGCAAAATAAAACACAGCCACAAGCATGAGCCTATGACTGTGTATAATTTATTTATTTTCTTTCTCTAAAGCTTCAAGAGCAATCTTTGCCGCCTGCTGTTCAGCACGCTTTTTACTGCGGCCAATACCAGTACCTTTAACCACACCATTGATTTTGACAGCAAACTCAAATTCCTTGTCATGGTCAGGCCCGTCAGCTCTCAGCATAACGTAAGAAACATGGCTCTCTCCATCACGCTGTACTAATTCCTGCAGCATTGTCTTGAAATCCTTAGTTCTATGGCCATTCTCCAAACGTGACAGCTCCGACTGCATATGGCGAAGTACATATTTCTGAGCTTTAAACCAGCCCTGATCCAAATATACCGCACCAATAACAGCTTCAAAAGCATCCTCTAAGGTAGATGACCTGTCAGCACCACCGCTGTTACGCTCACCATTTCCAAGAAGCAGATAATCTCCAAAACCTAATTCCCTAGCCTTCCTAGCTAAAGATGTCTCACAGACCGTAGCCGCTCTTGACTTGGTAAGCTCGCCTTCTGGAAGCTTCGGATAGCGTTCAAAAAGGTAATTACTGATCGCTAATTCCAAAACTGCATCTCCCAAAAACTCCAAACGCTCATTATGCTCAGGACGAGGCTTCAAATGACCATCGTTAGCATAAGACGTATGAGTCAAGGCCTGATTCAGCAGACCGATGTCATTAAATTTAATACCTAATACGGCAGCAAATTCTTCTAAACGCTGCCGGCGTTCCTCAGATATCGCTATTCCTGCCATAAATATACACTTTTCTGAAATCAGATTACTCTGCGTACTTCTTCAGAACCAGACAGCAGTTATGACCGCCAAAGCCAAAATTGTTGGAAATAGCGGCACGAACAGTCTTCGCCTTAGCCTTGTTTGGTACATAGTCCAAATCCAGACCCATGCCCTCATCATCTACAGTTTCGTAGTTGATAGTAGGAGGAAGCATGTCATTCTCAACTGCCAAAGCAGTCGCAATTGCCTCAACTGCACCTGCAGCACCCAGCAGATGGCCAGTCATGGACTTAATGGAGCTTACAGAAATATCCTTTGCCTTCTCGCCCCAAACAGTCTTGATAGCCTCAGTTTCACCTAAATCATTCAGATGAGTAGAAGTACCATGTGCATTTACATAGTCAACATCCTCTGGCTTCAGGCCTGCATCAGCAATAGCTGCAGCCATGCACTTTGCCTGCATTTCGCCATGAGGAGCTGGGCTGGTGATATGATATGCATCGGAATTGTTAGCATAGCCAGCAACCTCAGCATAAATATGAGCACCACGAGCCAAAGCATGGTTCAATTCCTCTAAAACAACAATACCAGCACCCTCGCCCATTACGAAACCACTGCGGTTCTTATCGAAAGGACGGGAAGCATGCTCAGGGTCATCATTATGGTCAGCACAAAGAGCCTTCATAGCGGAGAAACCTGCAACTGGTGCGCTGGAGATACTAGCCTCAGTACCACCTGCTACCATTACATCTGCCTCGCCACGCTGAATTACGCGGAGAGCATCACCGATATTGTTGGTACCGGTAGCGCAGGCAGTAACCATACAGCTGCTAGGACCCTGTAAGCCAAACATGATAGAAACCTGGCCAGCTGCCATATTGCCAATCATCATAGGAATGAAGAATGGGCTGATTTTGCTTGGTCCCTTAGAGAACAGCTTCTCATACTGACTATGCATGGTCTCAATGCCACCGATACCGCTGCCAACAAAAGTACCAATGCGTTCTCTATTTTCTTTTTCAAGATCCAGCTTGGAATCTTCAAGAGCCATCTTTGCTGCAGCAATTGCAAACTGAGCATAACGGTCAATGCGCTTAGATTCCTTCTTATCCATGTAATCAGCTGGCTCGAAGTCCTTTACCTCGCCTGCAATCTGAACCTTATGCTCAGAAGCATCAAAGCGGGTAATACGGCCGATACCGTTCTTGCCTTCCAGCATTGCCTTCCAGAATTCATCCTTGCCAATACCTACTGGAGTAACAGCACCAATACCAGTTATAACAACACGATTTGCCAATCTTAACACCTCTCATTTTTTACCAGACGTACCATTAATCCTCTGGAACACTGTCCACTTCAGCCAAAAGCTGCTGGAAAATCTCCTCTACTGTCATAATCTTATCAATAGTAGGCAGATACTCACCAGTGAATACCAGACCTGTCTCTACATCGCCCTGCTGGGCACGAGTCAACGCTCTAATGATACAGAAATTATGCTTGCATGCCTTCAGGCATACATCACACTGAGTTGGAGGAACTGGACCCTCCATAATACGCTCCGCCCAAGGGTTTCTTACTGCACGGCCTGGCAAGCCAACTGGACTGTGAATAACTACAACATCCTCTGGCTTTGACTTCAGGTAAAATTCCTTCAGCATAGGAGCACCATTTGATTCGACGCTGGCAGCAAAACGGGAACCCATCTGTACACCGCTTGCGCCCATTTTTATAAAATCAGCTATATCCTGGCCATGGAGAACACCACCTGCAGCAATTACAGGAATGTCAACAGCCTTGACGATATCAGGTATGATACTCTTAATAGACTGATCAGTACCTAAGTGACCGCCGGCCTCCTTGCCTTCTACTACAATCGCAGTAGCACCAAGACGCTGAGATATTTTCGCTAATTTAACGGATGAAACAATAGGAACTATAGGCGTTCCAGATTCCTGGCCCAAAGCAAACACGTCCCGGGAAAAGCCGGCACCTGCAACAACCAGATCAATGCCCTCATCAATGGCAGTATTAACCATTTCAGCGAACTTCTTAGCAGCAACCATAATGTTGATGCCAATTACTCCCTTGGACAGGGCACGAGCCATACGTATCTCATAACGCAATTCGTCAGGGGTCATGCCGGATGCAGCAATAAGTCCTATGCCGCCCTGATTAGCTACAGCAGCAGCCAATGCACCAGTAGAAAGACGAATCGCCATACCACCCTGTACAATTGGGACTCTTGCGACTTTATTGCCTATCTTAAGTTCAGGAAGCTTCAAGATAATTCCTCCATTCATGGATATCATGGATGTATACACCCGCACAATGCGAGCCTGTCAAGTATTTCCTACCTTCAGAAAATCCCGCGAACAAAACTATCCACGGGACTCTCTTTAGGTCAGACACAAAAACTTACTTGTTCTGGTCTATGTAGGTCACAACATCCTGAACGGACTTGATCTTCTCAGCTGCCTCGTCTGGAATCTCAATGCCGAACTCCTCTTCAAATGCCATGATAAGCTCAACAATATCCAAAGAATCTGCACCTAAATCATCGATGAAGGTAGACTCAATTGCAACCTCGTCAGCCTCAACACTTAACTGCTCAACTACGATATCTCTTACTTTCTCAAAAGTAGACATACATCGTTCACCTCCTCTCGTAGATTCATCATCTATACATATTACATAACCATGCCACCATCTACGTTGATGACCTGACCTGTAATATAAGATGCACAATCAGAAACCAGGAACAGAACTGTCCCTGCAATATCCTCTGGAGCACCTAAACGTCCCAAAGGAATACTCTTTGCCATAGACTCCTTAACTGCCTCTGGCAGAACTGCGGTCATATCTGTCTGAATAAAACCAGGAGCTATTGCGTTAACGGTAATACCGCGGCCAGCCAATTCCTTAGCCATGGACTTAGTGAATCCAATGGCACCAGCCTTTGCAGCTGAATAATTTGCCTGTCCAGCATTGCCATTTACACCTACAACAGAGGACATGTTGACAATACGTCCGGAACGCTTCTTCATCATCAGCTTGGATACAGCCTTGGTGCAGAGGAAGATACTCTTTAAGTTGGTATTGAGAACTGCATCCCAATCCTCTTCCTTCATGCGCATCAAGAGACCATCTCTGGTGATGCCAGCGTTATTTACCAAAATGTCAATACCGCCAAAGGTATCAACTACAGTCTTTACCATCGCATCCACTGCAGCACTGTCAGAAACATCAGCCTGCACGAGAATTGCCTTACCGCCATCAGCTTCGATAGCAGCCTTTACCTCTTCAGCAGCAGCAACATTACCCGCGAAGTTAATAGCTATATTTGCGCCTTCCTTAGCTAAACGCAGGGCAATTGCCTTGCCAATACCACGGGACGCACCAGTAACCAGGGCAGTCTTTCCTTCTAACATCATAATTATTCTTCTCCCTGCAATGCAGCAACAGTCTTTTCTAAAGAAGCTAAATCCTCAACATTCAGGCTCTTAATGGACTTGTCAATACGGCGATTGAAGCCACAGAGAGTCTTGCCAGGGCCAGCCTCTACCAAAGTATCAGCACCAAACTTGAGCATCTCAGCTACACAGTCCTCCCAAAGAACAGGGCTTGCAGCCTGAGCAACCAGTGCCTTCTTTATTTCATCAGCCTTAGTCTCCAGCTTGCCGTTTACGTTTGCAACAACTGGAACCTTAGCATCATGAAGCTCTACCTTATCCAGCTCTGCAGCTAACTTCTCAGCAGCAGGCTTCATCAGTGTGCTATGGAAAGGTGCACTTACAGGCAGGATAACAGCCTTCTTAGCACCAGCCTCCTTGAGCAGCTCTACAGCCTTCTCAACACCAGCGGTAGCACCAGCAATAACGGTCTGTCCTGGGCAGTTCAGGTTTACAGCCTGTACTACGTCCTTGTCGCCACCCTTGGAAACCTCAGCACATACCTCAATAATCTTATCACGGTCAACACCGATGATAGCGGCCATACCGCCCTCACCTACAGGAACAGCTTCCTGCATGTACTGGCCACGCTTATGAACGAGCAGAACTGCATCCTTAAAATCAAGAACGCCAGCTGCAACAAGTGCAGAGTACTCGCCTAAGCTGTGACCGCCAACGATTTCTGGCTCAATGCCCTTTTCCTTTAACAGCTCATAAGCAATAACGCTCATGGTAAGGATAGCAGGCTGAGTATTAGCAGTCAGCTTTAAATCTTCCTCAGGACCTTCAAAGCACATATTCATAATAGAATAGCCCAGCGCTTCATCAGCTTCCTTAAACAGTCTCTGTGCAATCTCAGAGTTATCATAAAAATCCTTGCCCATGCCCACTTTCTGAGCACCCTGACCAGGGAATACAAATGCTAACTTACCCATAATAAGTCCTTTCATTATTAAACAAAAATATTATTACTTCAGATTTGCACCAATAGCTGCAATAGAACCCTCTAAGCCGCCTACCAGATCTTCTATAATAGTCTTTACAGGCTTGATCTCCTGGAACATACCACAAATCTGTCCAATCATTACAGAACCATTCTCTACATCACCCTTATGAGTAGCCATGTTGAGACGGCCTGCACCGAACTTCTCTAACTCTTCTACGGTAGCATTGTTTGCTTCAAGCTCAGCATACTCACGAGTCATCTTATTGCTGATAACACGTACTGGATGACCAGTGCTGCGGCCAGTAACAACAGTAGAACGGTCCTTTGCCTTTAAAACGAGGTTCTTGTAGTTCTCATGAGCAATACACTCCTCAGAAACTACGAAACGGGAACCCATCTGTACACCGTTAGCACCCAGAGCAAAAGCTGCCGCAATACCACGGGAATCACCAATACCGCCAGCTGCAATAACAGGAATATTAACTGCATCTACTACCTGTGGAACTAATGCCATAGTAGTGATATCACCGATATGGCCACCGGACTCAGTACCCTCCGCGATAACTGCATCAACGCCGATACGCTCAAGACGCTTAGCCAGTGCTACGGAAGCTACTACTGGAATAACCTTAGTGCCAACTTCCTTCAGAGCAGGAATGTACTCGCCAGGATTACCAGCACCAGTGGTAACAACTGCCAGCTTTTCCTCAACAACTACCTGCATAACTTCCTTAACAAAAGGAGACATCAGCATAATGTTTACGCCAAATGGCTTATCAGTCCACTGCTTTGCCTTATGAATTTCAGCACGCAAAATATCTGGTGGCATATGACCAGCACCGATGATACCAAGACCGCCAGCATTAGAAACTGCTGATGCCAGCTCTGCAGTACCAATCCAAGCCATACCACCCTGAAAAATAGGGTATTTGATATTCAATAACTTACAAATCTCATTATTCTCAAACATGTTAGTCCTCCTTAGACCATCTCATGATGCAGGAAGCCCATGTAAGGCCTGCACCGAAGCCTGAAAGCGCAACAATGTCACCCTTTTTGAAACGCTTCTCAGCTGCTGCCTCAGCCAATGCAATAGGAATGCAGGCTGCAGACATATTGCCATACTTATGGATGTTTACCACAACTTTCTCCATAGGCATTGACAGTCTCTTGGCGGCTGACTGGATTATACGGATATTAGCCTGATGAGGCACCAGCCAGTCGATCTGCTCTTTTGGCATATCTATCTTTTTCAGGGAAGTTTCTACGGTACGGCCCATAGCCTTAACAGCAAATTTAAAAGTCTCACGTCCATCCATGTGGATGAGGTTCAATCTCTTATCAATGCTTTCCTTAGAAACTGGCATCAGACTGCCACTGGATGGAATCTGAATAGCATCGCCGCCAGAACCATCACTTCCCAAATCAAAGCTCAAAATTCCGTAACCGTCCTCTACCTGGCCCAGTACAGCTGCACCAGCACCATCACCAAAAAGGACACAGGTGTTACGGTCTTCCCAGTTGATGTACTTGGAAAGAGTCTCTGCGCCTACTACCAGAGCTTTCTTATATACGCCTGTCTTAATGAACTGTGATGCAGTCATAGCGGCATACACAAAGCCAGAGCACGCAGCAGATAAATCAAAAGCCGCTGCATGTGTAGCGCCTAATCTTGTCTGTAACATACATGCAGTAGAAGGAATAATTCGATCCGAAGTTAAGGTGGCTACAATAATAAGGTCCAATTCCTCTGCTTTGACACCAGCATTTTCCAGTGCCCTTTCAGCAGCCTTCTGAGCCAATGTAGACATAGGTACATCATCTTCTGCCAGACGGCGTTCCTTAATACCGGTACGCTCAGTGATCCACTCATCACTGGTTTCTACAATTTTTTCTAAATCTGCATTAGTTAAAACCTTTTCTGGGAGATAATAGCCTGTGCCTAGAAATCCCACCGCATAATTATTATTCGCTGTCATTCTTCAGCATCTCCTCCTTCTCAAGACTCTCCTTGATGTGAGCAAGGACGTTATTTTTTACATATCCATTAGCAACACCAACGGCGCTGCAAATTGATTTCGCATTTGATGAACCATGACAGATAATACAGCAGCCATTGACACCCAATAAAGGTGCACCGCCATACTCATCTGCATCCAGCCTTTTAGCCAAATTTTTCAGTGCAGGCATCATCAGCATAGCACCAAGCTTTGCCAATATACCAGCATTCTTAATGGCATCTTTTATGAGGGCAAACATGGTCTTAGTCAGTCCCTCTGCAAATTTCAGCACAATATTTCCAACAAAACCGTCACAAACCACTACATCGACAGTTCCTTTGGGAATATCGCGCCCCTCTACGTTACCAATAAAATTGATAGTAGTCATCTGCTTTAAAAGCGGATAAGTGGCCAGCATTTTCTTATTTCCCTTAGTTTCTTCCTCGCCGATATTCAGCAGGCCGACTCTAGGGGTCTTTATATTAAATACATATTCAGCATAAATAGAACCCATCAATGCCATCTGAGTAAGATCACGAGGCTTACTATCTACAATAGCACCAGAATCCAGCAGAAGAGTTACTCCATGCTCGCTAGGTAGTGGTGTAGCAATAGAAGGCTTATCTATGCCCTTTATTTTGCGAAGCAGAATCTGTGCTATGGCTGTTGCTCCGCCCGTACTGCCAGCGGAAATTACGCCATCACAAATTTTATCCTTCACCAGTCTTGTAGCAACCACTAAAGAGGCATCTTTTTTCTTACGCATAGCCTCTACTGGGTGCTCACCCATCTCAATTACCTGTGTAGTATGCTGAACAATCAGCCAGCCATTTTCCCTGCCAGTTCTTTCTATTACATCCTCAATAGTTTCCTCGGCAGAATGCTCCCCTACTACAGTAATTTTGTTCTTATTAACCCCGGAAGCAGACGACAGAACTTCCATAATCTGTGTCTTGTCTCCCACCAGGACAATGGAGCAGTCATATTTTGTTACGGCCTGTACCGCCCCCAGAACAATCTGTTCCGGAGCATGATCACCGCCCATTGCATCTAACGCAATAATCAAAGCTCAATCCTCCTGTGATATCTAAACTTTACGCTACTATTCATTATACAGAAATATTGAGAAAAACGCAAGATAAATTTATAAAAAAAGTGTCTTTACAGTCAATAATAAAAAATTTTCTGACTTTTTACACTATTTTTTTCACAAAAATAAGCAGGATATGTCAAAATACCCTGCTCATCGTCAGATAATTACTCGGCCTGGGTAATAACCTCTTTGCCGTCATAATAACCGCACTCTGTGCATACATGATGAGGCATCTTAGGCTCGTGGCACTGTGGGCACTCTACGAAACCTGGAACCTCCAACTTCCAATTAGCACGACGAGAATCACGGCGAGCCTTGGACATTTTACGCTTTGGAACTGCCATTCAGGATACACCTCCTTAAAACATGCCAACCGCTTTTAGATAAGTATCCTGCAACGGGGCACACAACATATCAACTATTCTTAAAAAAATCCTTCAAGGCAGCCAGTCGTGGGTCAGGTATAAACCTGTCGCAACCGCAATCTCCCTGATTTAAGTTCGCGCCACACACGAGGCACAAACCTTTGCAATCTTCCCTGCAGACGTTACTCAGTGGCTGAGCCGCCAGCAAGGTATCCCTTACCAGTGGAGCCAAATCAATGGTTTCACCGGAGAAATAGCTTACATCCTCACTGTCATTCATGGAAAACTCACGCTCTCCCTGAAGTGACTTTGGATCATCGGCCTCACTGCCCTGGCGAAAATCCTCTCTGAACTCATGAACCTGCTCCTGAACAGTATGCTCTAAGCAGTGGTCACAGTCGAAGGACTTCGTGCAGGAAATGGTGCCTGAAACACGATAGGAAAGACCTGTACCAGTAACCTCACCTTCCACGATTATATCTCCATCAAATGAATAGCTGTCGTGAGTAGCACCCAGCTCCTGAGCATCGCTCACGAACCGGAAGGTATTCGCCTGACCAGGTGTCCTGTCGGCATCGACTAC
>CALZDE010000070.1 GCA_945637225.1 uncultured Selenomonadaceae bacterium | reverse complement strand
TTGAGACAACTGAGGTTATTGAAACAACCGAAACTATTGAAGCTATTGAAACAATTGAAGAAAATAAAACTTATGTTCGTATCATTCCATCACCAGAAGTTATTGCTGAGGTTGCCTCCAAGAACAATATGGATGACCTTCTTGATTTTGCTTACGAGCAGAACCTTGCAGAAAATCATGATACCGCACTCTATGCCTATAAGGAAGCTCTGGAGCGTTATTCCGAAGACAGCTATGCTCCATTTATTGCTATTGAAATGATTAACATCTGTAAATCTATCGGTGCCTATGCTGAAGCAATAGACGGCTATAAGAATGCTATGCTTCTTCCTTCTGTTAAGGATAATCCTCAGATGCAGAAGGAATTCAAGAATGGTATCATTTATATAGAATGTATCATTGAAATTTTAGGTGATAAGAATATGCCAGATACACCTTTAGGAAATATACCTCCACAGATAATGAAGGAAATTGAATTGATTTTCGCTATAAGAAAAACAAAATGACATATACAGCCATAACACCACCACAGTTAGAAAAATGCCTATTGCATTTTCATGACATAATGTGTTATAATAGCCGTGTATGTGATTCACTAGGATAAATAAATGATTCCTAATTAGGTGACTCATTGAAAATATACTTTAGAAAGGAAGTGAAGCGGGTGCTCCTCCCTTGACTAATGTCACGGGGTTCCGCGCCCTATTCTCATGAAAAAGAGTTTAGAAATTCTGGGCCTGCCTGTTATAAGTATCACTGAGGGTCGCGAGCTGGGCATGAGCAAGTCTCTGCTTATCGATGCTAAGAACGGCACTGTTGCTGCTATTACCATCGAAGACGAAGACTGGTATCGTGGTGTGAAGCTGTTACCTTACAGCTCCGTAATAGCTATCGGCAGTGATGCAGTTACTGTTACTGGCAGTGACAAGATTCTTACCCTTGAGGATGCTGGTGATTATGAGTCCATGCTTGATGCAAACATCAAGATTATTGGCACTAAGGCAATTACCATGTCCGGTACTATTCAGGGCAAGGTATCTGAAATCTTTATCGGTGAAAACGGCAAAATTGAAAAGTGCGAAATTGAAGCAGCGGACGGCAGTCTCTCCGAGATCACTGCTGAGCAGGTTTCCATCTTTGGTAAGCAGGTAACTGTTATCGAAGCTGAATCTGAAAAAAAAACTGAATTATTAAATCGCATAAAACAGGATGATGCTAACAAGCCTGCACCTCAGATTGATCCTGAGCCAGAAATTGCAGCACCTGCACCTGAGCCAGAGCCTGTTGCTGTTCCAGAGCCTGAAATTACTCTAGAACCAGCAGCTCCAGAGCCAGAGCCTGTAATAGAAGAAACTGTACCAGAGCCAGTTGTGGAAGAAACTGTTGTTCCAGAGGTTGAAGCGGAGACTATTGCAGAAACTGCTCCAGAGCCAGTTGTGGAAGAACCAGTGGCTGAGGAAACTCCTAAAACAGAGGCTGTTGCTGAAGGACCAGTTATAGAGACCGTTCCAGAGCCAGTTGTTGAGGAAACTGTTGAAGCTCCTGTTGTTGAGGCTGCTCCAGAACCAGTTGCCGAAGAACCAGCTAAGGAAAACAAGAAGAGTGATCCTATTACTGATCGTCATCGCCGTTTCTTACTTGGCAAGACCGCTACCCGTCAGATTGTTTCTGAAAACGGCGTAGTAGTTGTTGAACAGGGTGAAACCGTTACTGAAGCAATTCTTCAGAAGGCAAGCATGACCAATAAGTTCATTGAGCTTTCTATGAATGTTCAGTAAATTAATATGCCGACGGATGGTGCTGCAGTAAGCAGCACCATTTTATTTTTTCAATAATAAGACACAAGGATTTACAAAATGAATACTAAGAAAGGAACAGACTCTGACAGTAGATCAAAACCAAGGTCAAATGTTCTGTTGATAGGAATAGGTATTCTCGCACTCATTATACTTACGCTCACCACTATCAGCGGAATGGCTTTAGCCTTGTCTACTCAGGATACTGTTGTAAAAGGAATTACCATAGAGGGTGAATCGGTAAGCGGACTCACCCACGATGAGCTTAAGGATTTCGTTCAGAAAAAAGCTGATGAATATATTGCAAAGTCTGCATTGAACATTTCCTACCAAGAAAAAAACTGGTGTATAAAGCCTGATGAAATCAAGCTTTCTATAGATGTGAATAAAGCAACAGAAGAAGCCTATGCTCCAGGACATACTGATTCTCTGCTCCAAAATCTGACAGAAAATCTTCAGTCTACCTTCTATGGCAAAAACATTACATTCAATGTAAGCTATGACCCAAATCTTCTCGATAAACATTTGAAGCAGATTGCCGACGACGTTTATCGGGAACCAGTAAATGCGTCCTGCTATTTTGGCAATAACGGCAATATCATCCACAGTAAATCAGTACTAGGACAAAAGCTTAATACAGAAGAATTGACAGCCTTTATCGAAGAAAAGCTGAATCCCCTGAACGTACCTTCTGTTATTACCATTGAGCCTGTTATCACCAAGCCATACGTAACTGATGATGATGTGAAGAATATCAACAATGTACTCAGCACTTATACTACAAGATTTTATGAGGGTGATTCTGCCCGTAGTCAGAACATACGTATTGCCTCAAATTCAATTTCAGGACAGATTGTCAAGCCAAATCAAGTGTTCTCTTTTAATGATACAGTAGGACACCGAACTTCTGCTAATGGCTTTCAGACTGCATCTGTAATTATTGATGGCAAGGTAGAGCAGGATTGGGGCGGCGGTGTATGCCAGGTAAGCTCCACTCTTTATAACGCCGTTCTTTTGGCTGGTCTTACACCTACTGAAAGAAGCAATCATTCCCTGCCTTCAAGCTATGTTCCTCTAGGTCAGGATGCTACCGTAGCTGATGGACTTCTTGACTTCAAGTTTAAAAATCCGCTCCCTCACAGCGTGTACATTCTTACCAGCTGTTACAGCGGTACTCTTAACATTTTCGTTTTAGGCTGTCAGGAAGACCTGCAGGGAAAAAGCTACAAACTTTCCAGTAAAGTAAACAATAATACTGCTACTGTATACCGCGTAGTTTATAAAAATGGCGAAGAAATCGACAGGGAATATCTCCATGCTGACAGCTATGACCCGCCACATAGCACAACTTAAAACATACATTTAACAAAATAAAAGAAGCTCCTTTCTGACAGAATATCTGCTGGAAAAGAGCTTTTTTAGTATATATGTTCTTATTAATTAAATCCAGTTCAAAGACTTCAGACCATGATATATTCCATCGTTCTCATTGTCCTTAGTTGGTACAACTGTTCCCTTTAACTGTTCCTGTAATTTAACTGGTGCATTTCCCATCAAAAAACCATGACCTGCACAACTCAGCATTTCCACATCATTGTAGTTATCGCCAAAGGCCGCCACATTTTCCAAAGGAATATCCCACAGCTTACAGAGAGTTGTTACACCTACTGCCTTATGCATGCCCATTGGCATTATTTCCAAAAGTTTGTTCGATGATTTTACAATGGATAAATCAGGGAATTTTGCCTTCAAATCAGCCTCAATAGTCTCCAGCTCATCAGGGTTGCAGATACACAGAATTTTATTTATCTGTTCGTCAACAACATCCTTTACAGTGCCCTCCATAGCCTGTGCCTTAACTATATTTTCTTCATCGATAATGCGTGGGTCTTTCTTGTCCTTCACTACCCACTGGTCAATGGAATAAATACAGTAACTGAGGTCATATCCCTTTTCCTCAATATGTGTAATAATCTCCTGTGCCTGTGCCTTTGGCATACCCTTATGATAGAGTACCTTCTTATTTTCATCAAGGATAAGACCGCCACTGTAAGCGATAGTAGGTCCTTTAATATCATAAGCATCCTTTATCGGATATATCCCCGATGGACTGCGGGCAGAAATAATTACAAAGGGAATCCCCAGTTCCCTCAGCTTATGAACCGCCCCTACAGTAAGCTCTGTCATTTCATGAGCCTTGTTCAGCAGAGTACCATCCACATCACTAAAAACAATTTTCTTCATGCTAACCCTCACCCTTCAAAGCAATGAATCAATATTTCCTAAAAGCATAATCAAACAATTGTTTGCTCTCAGAAAAACGGCTGTCATCATCAGCTGAATGCATAACAATGGCAATAAGTTCATGACCATTTCTATCTACAGCAGATGCAAGACACGCACCTGCGGCATTAGTATAGCCAGTCTTTATACCAACTGTTCCAGAATAATCATACAGCAGTTCATTAGTATTCCAGCAGGACTGCTTTCTGCCAGATGGCTGTACGTATTCGGCATCAAAATTTTTAGTTCCTACAATTTTTCTGAATTTCTCATTCTGCATGCAATACCGAGATAATATAGCCATATCCCTTGCAGTAGAATAATGATTTTCATTTGGCATACCATTCATATTGACAAAATGTGTGTGCTCCATGCCAATTTCCTTTGCCTTCTCATTCATCATATCCGCAAAGGCTTCCTCAGAACCTGCAATATACTCACCAATTGCCGTAGCCGCCCCATTATCTGAAATCAGCATCATCTGTCTAATCAGGTCATGGACACGGATTTTATTTCCTGCATAAACCCTTGTGCACTCCACATCAGCCGCATAATCACTGATGGTAACTATACTGGTAGGGTCACATTTTTCAATAGCTATTATACAAGTCATGATCTTCGTCATACTTGCAGGGTACATTTTGCTATCTGCATTTTTTTCATAAAGCACATCACTGCTGTCCCCATCAATAACAATAGCCGCCCCTGCCGAAATCTTCGGAGCATTCTCCATATCGGCAATCAATTCCTGATGAATCATCTGGTCTTCATTTAATCTTGTATAAGCGTAAGCAGGAGCAGTGCCCATAAGCATAGCCATAATACCTGCACATACAGTTAAATTTTTAATGCTTTTTTTTACAAATATTTTTTTCACAATTTCACCCTATTTTTTATATTAATTTAAAAGTCCCAGCCTATGGCAATAGCCTACCAGGATAGAAATAACATTATTTCCCTTGTAAACATCCTTGTCTGCTACCATCGGTATGGAATTAAGCTTTTTACCCTTATAATAAACGGTTGCCTGTCCTACACGCTGACCCTTTTCAATAGGAGCCTCAACTACACCTGAACCGCTTATCTTAATAGTATAATCCTTTTCGCTGTCACCCTGCAATAATGGGAACTTCACATCCTCCTGTGGATGAGCGGTCACCTTGAAGCCCTCGCCATGACTTACCAGAACTGTTCTTTCTGTCCTGCTCTTATCCATGGATTTCATTTTCTTTACCTTTGAAAAACCATATTCCAAAAGCTTTCCTGCCTCAGTAAAACGTGTATTTACATCATCAGAATGAAGAACTACCGCAATAAGCTGAACGCCATCACGCTTGGCACTAGCCGCAAGACAACCGCCTGCCGCATTGGTCCAGCCCGTCTTAATACCATTTACTCCTGGCATAGTCCCCAGAAGCTTATTGGAATTTTTGACTACCATACGCTTATTAACAGGGCTCACCCACTCAATGGTATCCATTTCCGTACCAGAAAACTCACGGAATTTTTCATTATGCCATCCATAAGCCGCAATCTTTGCCATATCTCTGGCAGTAGAATAGTGGTCGTCATCAGGAAGCCCGTTAGGTGTAACAAAATGACTATTCGTAAGACCTATCTCTTTTGCCTTATCATTCATCATTTTAGCAAAGCCTTCTACACTTCCGCCTATTCCCTCTGCCAATACGACAGCTGAGCTATTGTCAGACACCATCATCAAAGCCTTCAGCAAATCACGCTCTTTCAGCATGTCACCCTGCTGAAATCCCACATAAGGGTCCTCAGTCCATGCCGCCCTCTGACTTACTGACAGGGTTTTATCCAAATCACCCTTTTCGATGGCAAGTACACAAGTCAGCATCTTGGTCGTACTGGCTGGATATGCCTTTTCATCAGCATTCTTCTCATAGATAACCCTGCCAGTAGCCGCCTCAATAAGTATAGCATAATCAGCTGTGATATTTGGTTCTTCTGAATCAATACTATTTACAGTACTACTAGTGCTTGCATTTGCTATTTTTTCAATATTTACTGCACCAGTGTTCTCTGTATTCTCTACCATGCCTGAAATGTAATATGGCATAAACACGGACATTGTTATAGCTATTACAGCCAAGCATATAGAAATCTTATTTTTCATTAAATATCTGCCTCACTTATTCTAAGAGTATACCACTCTGTAAAAAATCATATAACCATTTTTATTATAGCACTAATCTCCTTCATTGACAAATGCCTTATTGAATAGATATGTTATAATATTGTTATCCATTTTGAAAGGTTTGATTTTATGAATATAAATGAGGAGAACATTATGCTGAAATCCTTCACCCGTCGAAACTTCTTAAAGGCTGTCACCGCCACAGCTGTTGGCACATGGTTTCTAAATACATTTCCTGCCCTTGCCGAAGCGTCATCCAATGAAATTCAGTATGTAAGGCAGATTATTACCAAAAACATTTCCAAAAGCCGTACCATCATGTGGCAGACAGCAAAGCCTCACCCAGAAGCACGTCTTCATTACCGTTTAGAAAATGGTCCTGCTACTTCAATACAGCCTGTTATGGAGGAATTTGTTGATGATAATCACACCACTTTCATTTATTCCGTTTCCTTAGATGAATTGAAGCGTGGTGAAAGCTATCAGTACAAAATCACCTGCAATACCTCTGAAACACCTTGGTACAGCCTGACTACACCGCATGAAAACGACAGCTTTACCGCTCTTATTTTCCCTGATTCACAGTGCTCAGATGGCTATATCACATGGCGTAATGTCGCTCACAATGCTTACCGTCAGCACCCAAATGCTAATTTCATGGTAAGTATGGGCGATTTGGTAGATAATGGCGAGGCTTCATGGCAATGGACACAATGGCAGGACGGTATCAATGAGCTATGGAAGGCAATTCCTTTCGCTCCTGTCATGGGAAATCATGAAACCTACAATCTGAACTGGCTCTGCCGTCTCCCTAAAGCATATCTTGCCCTTTTTAATCTGCCCGACAATCAAAGCCAGAATTTCAAGGATTATTACTATTCCTACGATGTCGGACCTGTTCATTTCACTGTTTTAAATACCATGTGGGATGAGCTTCATGGTCTTAATGACGGCATTATCACAGAACAAATTGAATGGCTGAAAAAAGATATTTCTCATACGGATAAAAAATGGAAGGTCGTATTAATGCATAAGGACGTTATCTTCTACGATGACCCCGATGCCTTGCGTTCTCCTGCTTATCCCAAGAATAATCCAGTAATAGGTACGCCTTACGAAAATACAGACGAACTTCCAGAAACCACATCCCTCATAGACATTGATGAAGTAGGCAGAATTTTCATGCCCCATTTCGATAAATTAAAAATAGATGCCGTTCTCACCGCTCATCAGCATACCTACCGCCGTCACAACCACATTTACGATTTTAAGCCGAGCAAGGATAAGGGACCTGTTTACTTCTGCACAGGAATAGCAGGCAATGTACGCTATAATGTAGCTTTCACCAGACGTTTCGACCAGAAATTCATAGCTCAGCCAGAGACAGAAAATTACATGACTCTTACCGCTGACGATGAAAAACTGCTTTTCCGCTGTTATCTTACCAATGGAAAGATGGTCGATGAATACATTTTAGAAAAATAATATCAAGGTTAATCCTAATAAAAAAATTCGCCACTATCAAGTGACGGATTTTTTCTTTAAATTCAGTTTTAGAAAAATTTCTTAGGGTCATCATCTTTTTTTGGCATTCCTGTGCCTGCCGCTACGACCATATCCAAATCATCATCACTCAGTTCAGTGATAATACTGCTGATACCGCTATTCATGCTTCTATCCTCAAAACGGTCCATCAGACGAGCCTTCAAGCTGTCCTTTACCTTGGAAAACCTGCTGAAATCCATTGTCTCCAGCTTCATCTCTGCATCTATGTTCTTAATCATCGTAATCATCCTCCATCTATCGCATATTCATGTTATTTTTATTTAACCTAATTTAGGAAATTTATCTGATTTATTGTATCTTATTTATTGTATCTTATACGTTGCAAATTAAAAATCCATTACATGAATATCACAAATTACATCGTTTTTTCTAAAATATTCCGAAGCTTGCCCATAGCACGATGAAGAATTACACCTACGTTGCTGGCGGTCATTCCTTCCTGTTCAGCAATTTCCTTATTGCTCATACCGCCCCAGAACTTCTTTATTATCAAATCCTTCTCTCTTTCGGAAAGATTATCCAAAGCAACGAGAATTTCCTTATTCCCTTCATTGACAAGATATTCCTGCTCTGGGGTATTTCTGTCATCAGCAGGTTCAAAGAAATCCTCCCACGTAGCTTCGTTCCTGCGCTGCTGTTTGCGATAGTAGTCAGTCATAGCATTGGAAGCAATACGGAACAGCCAAGTAGAAAAAGCCGCCTTTCTCTTGTCATAGGCAGACAAATTAAGCATCATTTTCTCAAAAGTAACACTGACAACATCATCCGCCGCGTCCCTGTCCATCATCTTGCCAAAGAGCCAGTTGTAGACACGAGGAAAGAAATGGTCGTACAGTTCACTAAAAGCTTCTCTATCGTAATTAGCACGCTCCGCTAAATCATTGTAATATGGAATCTTCTTTTCCTTAACTATTTCCTGAATCTCATCCATCAAATTCATCCTTTCAGCCATAAAGACAAAATTTATCTAAATTCAGCTCTCAATATGAGAAAACTGAAACAAATATGAAACCATTTACATTTTTTTACTTAACTTCAACATAATTTATTGAAATTAATTCATCTTATGATTGTTTTAATCAACTAAGGTAAAATTTAACAAAAATATTCTATTTTTTAGAAAAAAATCATAATGTTTTATACAAAATTTTTCATTACAACTTTACAAAATTTTAGGAAAAAAGTCTTGACAAATGCTATAAAAAAGACTATACTATTAGTCACAGGGCAGAAAGGTGGCCTAATCACTTTCAATCAATCAGAATACTGCTATTATTCTCAATTTACTTTGTATACAGATTGGTAACAGGATTGTGGTTAACGTCATAAGCCCTTGGATTGATTATCAGGTGGCCGTCACGATACGTAAGGGATCGTGGTGGTCATTTTTATTTTTTCAATACAAATTAATACACCGTTTCGAGTAATGGTTAGACCTTTAATGTCTGCCATTTTTTATAACGCCCTCAATCATGAAAATGCAACAAGCATTTTCTTCCTATGAC
>CALZDE010000069.1 GCA_945637225.1 uncultured Selenomonadaceae bacterium | reverse complement strand
TAGTATAAAAAATATCCTGCCGAAATTGACAGGATACATTTATTTTAAGACTATTAAACATCAAAAATCAAAGCATCTACAAGCTTGATAAGATTATTAATTTCTGGCTTTGTAATATGACCGTTAGCACCTAATCTCTCACCCTGACGATAAAGCTCCTCGGAAATAAGTGATGAGAAAAGAACAAATGGAATATTGCCAAAACGTGGGTCTGTCCGTACCAGCTTCAGAAGGTGATGACCGTCCATCTTAGGCATTTCTATATCAGAAATAATAAAGTGAACATGCCCCTGAATAGTACCTTCCTTTTCAACTATGCCACGCAGGTAATTCCATGCGTCCTGACCGTTGATGAAGGCACGTACTCTATCATAACCAGCCTTGCGGAGAGTTGCCACCAGCATGGTGCGAAGAAGTGGTGAATCCTCTGCACAGATAAGATGGACATCCTTACGCTTCTTGACAATTTCCTCTGGTGCTTCGTCAATTTTATTCATTCTATCATTAATCTCTGGAATAATTTCTGCTACAATTGCTTCAAAATCCACCAGCAGTACAATTCGGTCAGGCATTTTTACTACACCTACTACACGGGAGGTTGTGCCAGCCTCAGGAGCAGGCTCCATGTTTCGCCATGATACGTGATGTATTCTGTCTACGGAATTTACCAAAAAACCAAAATCATAATTGTTAAGCTTACTTACTATGACATTTCTAGGAGCAGAAGCTGTCTGTACTCCAAGACAGCGTGGCAAATTAATCAAAGGGATTGTCTTGCCTCGCAGGGTAAAAATACCATCAACATAAGGATGGGCATGTGGTACCGCTACCACATCAGAACGATTAATAACCTCTACTACCTTTGCTACATTGATACCGTAATGCACATTACCAATAACAAACTCTATTACATCAAATTCATTGGTACTCACGTTTGCTATATCTTTTCTACTATCCTGCAAAGCCATTAAAAACTCCCCCTGACCAAACTGCTATATCTATTTACAGTTATTATTTTCCGTACAATACATCTAGTATAATTATACTCTTTTTAATAACTAACGTCAAGAATCAATTGTAAATAATAAATTTTTTCTAAAAAAAGACCGCCCCCGAAAGGACAGTCTTTGATGAATATTTACGTTAATTATTTACCAGTACGGCCACGCTTAGTCATTGGAACGCCAGCCTTGCACAAAGGGCATTCCTCAGGCTTATAGGTCTGTACATCCATATGAAGCAGTGCAGTTGCAGGAACATCGCCGAAGGTTGCCTTGCCGCCGCTTCTGTCTACCAGCATGCTTACAGCTACAGGAATACCGCCGTTTTCCTTAACTACATCAATAACCTCGCGGATAGAACCGCCAGTAGTAACAATATCCTCAACAATGAGAACACGCTCGCCCTCATGAAGCTTGAAGCCACGACGGAAGGTCATCTTGCCGTTCTCACGCTCGGTGAAGATTGCACGGGTACCAAGAGCCTTGCCTGTCTCATGTGCTAAGAGAATACCGCCAGTTACAGGGCCAACAACAGTTTCGATATTGGCATCCTTGAACTTCTCTGCCATAGCCTTGCACAGCTTCTCAGTGTAAACAGGCTTCTGCAGTACATTGAACTTTTCTACATAACGTGGGCTATGCAGACCGCTGGTCAGCAGGAAGTGACCTTCCATAATAGCACTGGTTTCAATCAGGAGATCTTCTACTTCCTTTTCAGTTAAAGCACTCATTTTCTTTGCTCCTTTATATCATACGTTAGCGATTTCAGCGATAATAGCTTCAGCTGCGGCCTTTGGATTTTCAGCTGCTCTGATTGGGCGGCCTACTACCAAATGGCTTGCACCGTTCTGCAATGCGGCAGCTGGAGTTGCGATACGGCTCTGGTCGTTAATAGCGGCACCTGCTGGGCGCACACCTGGAGTAACGATCATGAAATCCTCACCGCATGCTTCCCTGATGGCTGCTGCTTCCTGTGGGGAGGCTACTACACCATCAAGACCAGCCTTCTTTGCTAATTTTGCCAGTCTCACTACCTGCTCACGGATAGAGCACTGCATACCTAAGCCCTGCCAATCCTCCTCATTGATACTGGTGAGAATTGTAACAGCGATAATCTTAGGACATGCCACGCCCTGCTTTTCTGCCGCTTCATGAAGCTTTTCTGCTGCAGTTTTCATCATGGTAAAGCCACCTGAAGCATGTACATTGACAATGTCCGCTCCCAAACCCATCAGGGAACAAAGCCCCTGACCTACGGTGTTTGGAATATCGTGAAGCTTTAAATCTAAGAATATATTTTTATTTTTTTCTTTAAGATAAGAGATTACGCCAGGACCTGCACTGTAAAACAGCTCCATGCCTACCTTATAGTAGGATACACTGTCCTCTAAGGTCTCAACCAATCCCTTTACATCTTCTAAGGTATGGAAGTCAAGGGCTACTATTAAACGATTGTCTGCTTTCATGCTAAATCGTCTCCTCCGCCTACATAATCCTGAATTGCCAAGCTGTAAACAAGACGGCGGCCACGGAGAGTGCTCAGTGCGCGGAGAACCTCCCATGCAGTATCAAGGGAAGTCAGACATGGAATTGCATGCTCTACGGTAGCACGGCGAATCTTGAAACCATCTCTTGCTACATTCTTGCCCTGATTCTGAGTCATGGTATTGATAACCATGTGAATCTGGCCCTTCTTAATCATCTGAATAATATCAATGCTGCGCTCGTGCATCTTGCCAACAACCTCAGCATCAATGCCCATTTCCTGAATTGCCTTTGCAGTACCTTCAGTAGCTACCAGCTTAAAGCCTAACTCACTGTAAGCATTTGCCAGCTGTTTCATTTCTTCCTTATCCTTATTCGCAACGGTAAAGAGAATGGTACCATTGTGAGGAATGTTCATGCCAGAGCCGGTAATTGCCTTGTAGAGCGCACGAGGATAGTGGTAATCAATACCCATAACCTCACCAGTGGACTTCATCTCAGGTCCGAGGGAAATATCTACGTCAGCCATCTTATTGAAGGAGAATACAGGTGCCTTTACTGCTACGTAAGGCTTTGGAGTAACAAGACCGGACTGCTTGAAGCCCAGTTCCTTCAAGGTACTGCCAAGAGCTACCTGAGTAGCTACATCTACCATCTGAATGTCAGTAACCTTGCTGAGGAATGGAACAGTACGGGAAGAACGTGGATTTACCTCGATGATAAATACTTCATCATGTGCTACTACGTACTGAATATTCATCAGACCACGAACATGCAGGCCAACAGCCAAACGCTTAGTATAGTCGATGATGGTGTAAATAACCTTAGAGGATAAGGTCTGTGGTGGGTAAACTGCAATAGAGTCACCGGAGTGTACGCCTGCACGCTCAACATGCTCCATAATACCAGGAATTACTACATCCACACCATCGGAAATAGCATCAACCTCTACCTCAGTACCCTGCATGTAGCGGTCAACTAATACTGGATGGTCAGGAGTTACCTGAACAGCACGGCCCATGTAGTCAAGCAGTTCCTCTTCATTGTATACGATTTCCATAGCACGGCCGCCTAATACGTAGGAAGGACGTACCATAACAGGATAACCAATCTTTGCTGCGCCAGTCACTGCATCCTCTACGTTGGTTACGCTGATACCCTGTGGGCGAGGAATGTTTACCTGAGTCAGCAGTTCATCGAAACGCTCACGGTCCTCGGCGCGGTCAATATCCTCAACGGAAGTACCGAATACCTTAACGCCAGCACGCTGGAGAGATGCCGCTAAATTAATAGCAGTCTGACCGCCAAACTGAACGATAACGCCCTCTGGCTTCTCCTTGTCGATGATGTTGAGTACATCCTCTGGAGTGAGTGGCTCGAAGTACAGTCTATCAGAAATATCAAAGTCAGTGGAAACTGTCTCTGGGTTGTTGTTTACGATAATAGCCTCAATGCCCATCTTACGCAATGCCCATACGGAATGAACAGAGCAGTAATCGAACTCTACACCCTGACCGATACGGATAGGGCCGGAACCTAATACCATTACCTTACGGCGCTGGCTCTTGGTATCAACCTCATCCTCCTGTGCATGGAAGGTAGAATAGTAGTATGGGGTTGCGGCTTCAAACTCAGCAGCACAGGTATCAACCATCTTGTAGCATGGCAGAATACCCATGGTCTTTCTGTGAGTTCTAATCTCATCAGCAGTCTTGCCAGTCAATTCAGCAATAGAACGGTCAGCCAGACCAACATCCTTTGCCGCAAACATGAGCTTTGGTGTCAATGGCTCGCACTGGAGACGCTTCTCAACGATAGCGATCTTCTCAATCTTCCACAGGAACCACTTATCAATCTTGGTGATGTTGTGAATTTCATCTACGGAAGCAATACCACGGCGCATAGCCTCAGCGATAACGAAGATACGCTCATCATTTACGCGGTACAGGTGACGGAGAACTTTTTCATCATCCCAGCTGTTCATTTTCTTCATATGGAGACGATGTACACCGATTTCCAGAGAACGAACAGCCTTTAAGATAGCACCCTCGAAGTTTCTGTCAATGGACATAACCTCACCGGTTGCCTTCATCTGAGTACCCAAGGTCTTATCTGCATAAACGAACTTGTCGAAAGGCCAGCGTGGGAACTTAACAACACAGTAGTCAAGAGCAGGCTCGAAGCAAGCCTTAGTCTTCTGAGTAACTGCATTAGTGATTTCATCTAAGGAATAGCCGATTGCAATCTTAGCGGAAACCTTGGCGATTGGATAACCAGTTGCCTTGGAAGCCAGTGCAGAGGAACGGCTTACACGAGGATTTACCTCGATTACATAATACTGATTGCTGTTTGGATCAAGAGCATACTGTGCATTACAGCCACCTTCGATACCCAGCTCACGAATGATACGGATAGACGCACTGCGGAGCATCTGATACTCATGGTCGGTAAGGGTCTGAGATGGTGCTACAACGATGGAGTCACCGGTGTGAACGCCAACTGGGTCAAAGTTTTCCATGTTGCAGACGGTGATACAGTTATCATTACCATCACGCATTACCTCATACTCGATTTCCTTCCAGCCAGCTACACTGCGCTCGATAAGAACCTGACCGATCATGGAATACTTGAGGCCCTTGATTACGATGTCGATAAGCTCATCCTGACTGTCAGCAATACCGCCGCCTGTACCGCCCATGGTGTATGCAGGACGTACAATCAGAGGATAGCCAATTTCATTAGCAAAAGCAATTGCAGACTCTACATCCTCTACAATGGTGGACTCAGGAATTGGCTCACCTAATTTATTCATGGTTTCCTTGAAAAGCTCGCGGTCCTCAGCACGCTCGATAGCTTCTAAGGAAGTACCCAGTAATTCTACATTATATTTTTCTAAAATACCCTGCTCAGAAAGCTTAACAGCCAGGTTCAGACCAGCCTGACCACCTAAGGTAGCAATCAGACCATCAGGACGCTCCTTGCTGATAATTTCCTCCAAAAATTCTACTGTCATAGGCTCGATATAAACACGGTCAGCCATGTTGGTATCAGTCATGATAGTAGCTGGGTTGTTGTTTACAAGAACAACCTCTAAGCCTTCTTCCTTTAAGGCACGGCAAGCCTGAGAGCCCGCATAGTCAAATTCTGCTGCCTGTCCGATGATGATGGGGCCAGAACCGATTACCATTACTTTCTTTAAATATTCCTTCTTTGGCACGATTAATCCCCCTTATTTATTCTCGCCAGTGAGCATAGTCCAGAACTGATCAAACAGATACATATTATCATCAGGACCTGGTGAAGCCTCAGGATGATACTGCACACAGAAAAGTGGCAGTTCCTTATGACGTACACCCTCGACAGTACCATCATTTACGTTGATGTGAGTTACCTCTAATGGCAGGTTTGCCAAAGACTTCTCATCTACAGCATAGCCATGATTCTGAGAGGAAATGTGTACACGGTTATTTAAAAGATTCTTAACAGGCTGATTGGAACCACGATGACCGAACTTCAGCTTGTAGGTGTCAGCACCCAGTGCAAGAGAAATCAGCTGATGACCGAGACAGATACCAAACATAGGCTTCTTGCCGATAAGCTTCTTCACTTCCTCAATAACCTCTGGAACATCCTTTGGGTCGCCAGGGCCATTGGAGAGGAAAATACCATCTGGATTCATAGCCAGCACTTCCTCTGCCTTAGTGGAAGCAGGAACAACGGTCAGATTACAGCCTAAGTTGTGCATGGAATCAAGAATGTTCTGCTTGATACCGAAATCCATTACTACAACCTCAGGTGCATTTTCCTTATCGGACTCAATGCGGTACTTCTCTGGAGTAGTTACCTCTGCAACAACTTCCTTCTTAATAGGTACTGCAAACAGCTCGTCAATCTCAGACTGAGTTGCATCCTCTGGAACGATGATACCCTTCATGCAGCCGACAGAACGAATCTTGCGGGTAACTGCACGAGTATCTACATTGTACAGGCATGGAATGCCCTGCTTAGTCAAGAACTCAGTAAGTGAATACTTCATCTGCCAATTGCTGCCATCCTCGCAAAGCTCACCGATGATGAAGCCATTGACAAAAGACTTACGGGACTGCATGAATTTCTCAGCAGTACCATAGTTACCAATTAATGGATAGGTCAAGGTAACAATCTGACGGCAGTAGGATGGGTCTGTCAGAATTTCCTGATAGCCAGTCATACCTGTGTTGAATACAACCTCGCCAGTTGCCTTTATGTTGTTAAGAAGCTTGCCAGTAAATACACTGCCATCTTCTAATATCAATTTACCATTCAAGGGTTTTTACCTCCCAAATATATTAAAATACTACGCCATCCTTCATTACCATCTTGCCATCAACGAAAGTCATAACAGCCTTGCCTTTCAGTGTACGGCCGATAAATGGAGAATGGGAGCCTTTTGTGTAGAATTTTTTCTGGTCAACAGTCCACTCCAGCTCAGTGTCAATAACTGCAATATCAGCAGGAGCACCAGCTGTGAGCTTGCCCCCCTTTAAGCCGAAAATTTCAGCAGGGGCGGAGGTCATAGCCTTTACCATCAGTGGCAGAGGCAATTTGCCCTCATGAACCAAATCCGTCAGCAGAACACCAACTGCAGTTTCAAGACCTGGGAAACCGCTAGGAGCATACATATACTCGCGGTCCTTTTCTTCCTGTGCATGTGGGGAATGGTCAGTTACGATACAGTCAATAGTACCATCCAAAAGACCTGCTAAAACAGCTTCAGTATCCTTCTTCTCACGCAGAGGAGGATTAATCTTGGTAGAGCTGTCCCAGGACTGTACTAAATCATCAGTCATAGTAAGGTGCTGTGGAGTTACCTCAGCAGTTACCTTTACGCCACGCTTTTTAGCCTGACGGACAATATCTACTGCATTGCCGGAGCTGATATGAGCTACATGAACCTTTGCGTCAGCATATTCAGCTAAGAGAATATCACGGGAAACTGCAATATCCTCAGAAACGGTAGGACGTCCCTTCATGCCCAGCATAGCACTTCTGTGGCTCTCATTCATGATACCGTCCTCTACTAAGGAAGGCTCCTCATCATGATTGATGATAACCTTATCAAAAGTGCGGAGATAGTCATACGCATTTAAGAGAACCTTGGCAGTCTTAGTGAAATGGCCATCATCGGAGAAAGCTACTGCACCAGCCTCTACCATATCGCCCATTTCTGCTAATTCTTCGCCCTTCTGTCCCTTGGTAACAGCACCGATAATCTCGATATGTACCTTACCGACAGCCTTAGCGCGCTCCTGACAGCTTCTTACTAAGGAAGCGTCATCAATTACAGGACGTGTATTTGGCATGGTTGCTACGGTAGTATAACCGCCAGCGGCAGCAGCAGAAGAACCGGAGAGGAAATCTTCCTTTGCTTCCTGACCAGGCTCACGAAGATGTACGTGCATGTCAATGAGACCAGGAGTTACTACCTTGCCGGTAACATCAATTACTTCAGCACCATCAGCAGCTAAATTCTCGCCAACCTCTACAATAACGCCATTTTCAAATGCTACATCAGCAATCTTATCAATATTGTTTGCAGGATCGATTACCCTGCCACCCTTAAGAATCTGCTTCACTATCTTTACCTCCTGTCAGTGCCAAGGTCAACAGAGCCATACGAACAGCTACACCGTTCTGTACCTGCTCCTGAATAGCGGAATGATCGCCATACGCTACGTAAGGAGAAATTTCCAAGCCCTTATTCATTGGGCCTGGATGCATAATGAGAACATCGTCCTTTGCCAGCTTCAGACGCTCATCATTAACACCGAAGATACGTGCATACTCACGAGGAGATGGGAACAGACCTGACTTCTGACGCTCTAACTGAATACGAAGAACATTGATAACATCTGCGGCCTCAATTGCTTCTTCAATTCTGTCATGGATTACAATACCTGGTTCTTCAAAGAGGAAGCGAGGCATTAAGGTCTTAGGACCAGCTAAATGAACCTCCATACCCATCTTGCGCATGCCCTGAATATCAGAACGAGCAACACGGCTGTGGGTAATATCGCCTAAGATAGCATACTTCATGCCCTTCAAATCAGTGGTATTCTTGTACTGCTGAATGGTGAAAAGATTCAGCAGGCCCTGAGAAGGATGTGCATGTGCGCCATCACCAGCATTGATGATTACTGGGCTGACTACCTTTGAAGCATACTCAGGTGCACCCTCTGCCTTGTGGCGCATAACGATAGCATCTACGCCCATGGCTTCCATTGTGTAAAGAGTATCTCGCAAGCTTTCACCCTTGACAATACTGCTTGTACCAGCGGTAATATTGATAACATCCGCTCCCAAATACTTACCAGCCAGCTCAAAGGAAGAGCGAGTACGGGTACTTGGCTCATAGAATAATGTAACAATGGACTTGCCTCGGAGAGCAGGTACCTTCTTAATATCACGGTGAATGATGTTCTTCATTTCCTTGGCGGTATCCAGCACCAGCTGAATTTCCTCCGGAGAAAAATCCTCCAGCGCAAGTATATTCTTGCCTCTGAGGGAAATGTTGGTTTTACCCAAATTAATCACTCCTTCTCCAAAATACATAAACACTTGGCATCAAAATCTAAAAATGAAAAAAAGCCTTCTCGCACCAAAAAGACGCAAGAAAGCTGTACCATGCTCATATTAATTTAGCTCCCTTTCAGCCTCTCTGGACTGGTATTAAAGGACTATCTTCAATTTCCTTATATATTATCACAATACCAGAAAAATGTCAACCTGTTTTTACTACTTTGTATCAAAAAAAGGTGCAACCATATAACGACTAAGAGATGTCCCCCACTTCTATAAGTGGCGGGTACCTTATTCT
>CALZDE010000068.1 GCA_945637225.1 uncultured Selenomonadaceae bacterium | reverse complement strand
TTTCGTTGTTTGTCAGTGTGTCGCTCGTTTGTGTCGCGCTGACTGACAAGGAATATAATACACCTTTCGCAGATGTTTGTCAAGCATTTTTTTCAAAAAATCTTAAAAAAATTTGGCAGAGATTGTCTCAACCCCTGCCATCACTAGCTTTTAAGCCCTAAAAATTCTTTAAAAAACTTATAAAACAGCTATCATTTTACTAATTCATAACCAGCATCTACGATAGTTTTTTCAAAAACATCCATAGAAATTTCGCTTGCACTGGTAACAGTTGCCTTGCCACCTTCCAGATCTACTACTACCTCACTGACACCATCCAATGCAGATAACGCATCGTGTACATGCTTCTGGCAGTGCTTGCACATCATACCCTCAATTTTTAACTCTGTCTGCATAAATACATCCTCCTTAATTTTATCATTTAAGCCAAATGGCTCTAAATCATTTTCATCCGGTTCTGTAATTACGGCTTCCTTATTTGTACTCTCCACCGTTTCATTACCGCCTGTCTTGTCTATGTTGAAGGATTTTCCCTTTAAGCGCAGTGCATTCAAGACCACGCATACACTGCTCATACTCATAGCCGCCGCCCCAATCATTGGTGACAGCTTAATCCCAAATGCAGGATATAATATTCCTGCCGCCAGCGGAATACCCACTACATTGTAGAAGAATGCCCAGAATAAATTCTCCTTAATGTTGGTAATGACAGATTTACTCAGAGAAATAGCACTTACGGCATCCAAAAGATTACTGCGTACCAGTACGGCATCAGCACTTTCCATAGCTATATCTGTTCCGGCACCGATAGCAATGCCCAAATCCGCCCTGACAAGAGCCGGTGCATCATTTATACCGTCACCTATCATAGCGACCTTATGACCATTTTCCTGCAGTTCTCCTACCTTCTTTTCCTTATCCTCTGGCATTACACCTGCTATACAGTGACTGACACCAAGTCTTTTTCCTACTGCCTGAGCCGTCCTCTGATTATCACCGGTCAGCATTACCACGTCAATGCCCATATCCATAAAGGACTTTATTGCCTTTTTACTGCTTTCCTTTTCTACGTCCGCTACAGCTATAATACCCAAAAGCTTCTGCTCATTGGAAAAAAGCAGCGGAGTTTTCCCTTGATCAGACAGGTTATTCAGCTTTGCTTCAGATTCTTCGTCTATTATTATATTGTTTTCCTGTAAAAATTCACGATTACCGGCAAAATAATCCTTGTTATTCAGTTTTCCCCTGATACCACGGCCAAAGACAGCACTAAAACAATCCACAGGGACAGATTTAACCTGTTTTTTCTCACCATAAGAAACTATTGCTTCGCCTAGAGGATGTTCACTGCCCTTTTCCAGACTTACGGCAATTTGCAAAAGGTCTTCCGTTTTTATTCTTATGCCAATAACATCAGTTACCTGTGGTTTTCCCTCTGTAATAGTGCCGGTTTTATCCATAACCACTGTATCTATGCTATGGGCGATTTCCAAGGCTTCACCTGATTTTATCAAAATACCGTGCTCTGCACCTTTGCCAGTTCCTACCATAATAGCTACTGGTGTCGCTAGTCCCAAAGCACAAGGACAGGAAATAACCAATATGGAAATAGCGATAGAAAAAGCAAATTCAACGCTGGCACCATTTAAAAGCCATACACCGCCTGCTACAAGAGCAATACTAATAACAGCAGGCACGAAAATTCCCGCTATTTTGTCTGCCATCTTTGCAATAGGTGCTTTACTGCTGCTAGCTTCATCAACAAGATGAATTATCTGATTTATGGTAGAGTCCTCGCCTACTCTCTTAGCTGTGAAATGAATGTAACCGCTTCTATTAATGGTAGCAGATGTAACCTTATCTCCTGTCATTTTATCCACAGGCATACTTTCACCTGTAATAACGGATTCGTCCACTGAGGTACTTCCCTTGATAATCACACCATCAGCAGGAATACTTTCTCCAGGGCGTACTACTACCTCATCCCCCACAGATAAATCCTCAACAGAAATTTCTACTTCCTCACCATCCCGAATAACCTTTGCGGTCTTTGGTGCCAGAGACATAAGCTTCTTCAAGGCTTCACTTGTACTGCCCTTCGCTTTTGCTTCCAGATACTTTCCTACAGTAATCAGGGTAACAATCGTACCAGCAGATTCAAAATACAGATTTTTGCTGTACTCCTCCACCAAAAGCATATCACCATGACCTAAGCCGTAACCCATACGGAAGATAGCAAAAACGCCAAATAAGGCAGACGCCGCCGAACCTAATCCAACAAGGCTGTCCATATTGGGTGCGCCATGATAGAGATTTTTAAAGCCATTGATAAAATACTTCTTATTGAGGTAAAGTATAGGTAAAATCAGCAAAAACTGAGAAAACGCAAAGCTAATGGCATTTTCTTTACCATCAAAAATCTCAGCGACAACCGCTGGTACCGGAAGTCCAAACCACATCGAAAGCATCTGATGCATGGCAATATACATGGTAGGAAGCAGAAAAATAACCGACCACGTAAGACGTTTCTTCATGGCTTCAATTTCCTTAGCAGAGTTATCCACAGGCTTATCTTCACTGCTAAGAGTCTGCTTTTTATTTTCTTTGCGGTTATTTATCAAAGAAGCACCATAACCAGCCTTCTCTACCGCAGAAATTATAATTTCGCTGTTTAATTTATCCTCTGGATATTCCACCTGCATAGTGTTTGTAAGGAGGTTTACCGATACGCTTCCTATATTCTCCAGCTTGCCTACTGCTTTTTCCACACGAGCAGAACAGGCTGAGCAAGTCATTCCAGTCACATTATATTTTTCTTTTACCACAATGTCACCTCATAACAGTTACCAACGCAACCTAATTGCAATACATTTTCATTTTCAATCATAATATACACCTATTCCTTTTTCGTGTCAATGAATATTTATCATCGGCTTACCATGCAGGATTTTTTGTAAATATGTCGAATATTCACTTCAAGTATACTAAATAATATTACGATAATACTGAAAACTTATATCTTATACAATCTGAAACAAAGGACGTGACACTATTGAAATTAATTATACGAATGGTATTTTTCCTTGCTGCTGCCTTCAGTCTCGGTATGGGTATCGACTTTGTTATGGCAGGCTTAGGAGTCAGTGCTTATACCTTAGGTGCCTTCGGTGGTGCCGCCGCCTTCACTGCCGCTGGACTTCTCACTAAACCACAAAGGAATAACTATAGCGAGGAACTGCAAAACCTCAAAGGAGCCAATGCACAAATCATGCAGGAAAAATTTAATAAAGCCGTCAATGATTTTAACTATCTCACCAAAGCACAGCAGGAAACCAATAGCCCTTCTCTAAAGGGAGTTCTCATTCAGCTTCAGAATACCTCACACAAAATGATTTCCTACCTCGAAAAGCACCCTCAGCAGATTGCAGCCGCTGATAAATTTATTAATTACTATCAGGAAAGTGCCGTAAGTCTTGTAAAGCAGTACATTGAGCTGGAAAAATCAGGTCTTGACTCTCCCCATGCTACCGAAACCAAGCGTAATACCTTAAAAACCTTGCGTGATTTCCAGCAGGCATATCAGGAACAGTTTGACAAAATGATGAACGACCACCTTATGTACATGGACGCAGAGATTTCTGTCGCACAATATGCCATGAAAGAAGATGGTATTGAGGTTGAAAGTGAAGTAATTGACGATAATCCTTATAAAAGCAAAATAAACTTAAATAAAAATACCTATAATAATCAGAACAGTTACCAGCACAGTAACAGCTATGAATACACCTTTAACAATGACAATGATAACAAAAGCACAGGTATTTTTTCTTCTATAAAAAATAAAATGAAAAACATGGCTATTACCGCTCTGCAAAATGCAATAAAGCGTCAGTTTCAGCCACCAGAAAACCGTCCTGTCGACAACAGTTTTAAGGGACGTGCTTTAGCATTTTTAGATGATTTTAGCAAATGGGGAATTTTCTATTTTGACAGAAATTATCCTTTGCAGGATGTTAATAAAATAGCTAAATACCGTTATACAATTGCCGCTTCCAGTATATTCCTTGGCAATTTAGGCATACCCTATTTCCTTATGGGAAAGACCTTTAAAGGTTTGCTCTGCCTGCTTTTCTGCTGGACTCCACTGCCAACCATCTGGGGCATTTACAAGGGAGCGCAATACATTATAATGGAAAATAATGAATTTTATTACAGATATTATTTATCAAAATTTGATTACACGAAAACATTTACATTGTAAAAATTGTTGCTAAGAAAGGACGATAACTATGGCTGATATTAGTCTTGATGACCTGTTAAAAGCAAAGGCACAGGAATTAAATCTCACTCCTGCTCCTGAGGGAATTAATCTAAAAAAAGAAGTCGAAACCGCTACTCAAAAAACAGAACTTTTAAGCCCAGAAGAACGTAAAAAGGTAGCGGAAATAAAGAATAATATCAATTTAATGGATACCAGCTCCACCCTGCAATTTGGTACAGGTGCACAAAAAAACATGGCTGAATTTTCCGATACTATTCTTTCTCAGGTACGCACAAAGGACAGCGGTTATGTCGGTGAACTGTTAGGAGAACTTTCCACTAATATCAATGAATTCAGCGACCATGAAACAGGCAGTTTTTTGAAGAAAATTCCTGTCCTCGGCTCTCTTATTGGCAAGGGTGAAACAATGATGTCCGCCTATGAAAAGCTTTCTGTCAAGGTAGACCGCATTCAGTCTGAGCTGGAAAAGTCAAAAATGACCCTGTTAAAAGACATCGTTATGTTTGATGCTCTTTACGAAAAAAATCTTGACTACTTCAAATCATTACAGCTTTATATTCAGGCAGGTGAGGAAAAGCTGGCAGAGATGAAGGAAACCACTCTTCCTAAGCTGAAACAGCAGGCAGCCGCCTCCGCAGACCCTATGGCTGGTCAGGTAGTAGCAGATTTCGAGAATATGGTAGAACGCTTTGAGAAAAAGGTTTATGACCTTAAAATCAGCAAAACCATCGCCATACAGACCGCCCCTCAGCTACGTCTCATTCAGAACAATGATAAAATCCTTGTAGAACGTGTGCAGAGTGCCATCTTCAATGCCATTCCTCTCTGGAAAAATCAGGTCATTATCGCCCTCGGCTTAAGCCGTCAGCAGAAGGTACTGCAAATGCAGCGTTCCATTAACGATACCACCAATGAGCTTTTAAAGCGTAATGCCGAAATGCTTAAGGTAAATACTATCGAAACTGCCAAAGAGAATGAACGAAGCATAGTAGATATTGAAACTGTCAGAAAGGTAAATGATGACCTTATCGCTACCATTGAGGAAACCATGAAAATCCACAAAGAAGGTCGTGAGAAGCGTGCCGCCGCTGAACAGGAATTACTGCAAATAGAGGACCGTCTCAAGAAAACTCTCATGGATAACATGGACTTTCCAATGCACAAATAATTATTAACTGTACATATGAAAAGTGGCTAGAGCCGAAACTCTAACCACTTATTTTTTTGATTAAATTACTTCATGAACTGATCTATATTGGTCTTGTCAATAATCTGAGGTACACACAGATATGCAGGAACCTTCATAACACCATTGTCACTGGTCTCATCATTCAGAGTAGGCTCTGTACCCTCAACCACTGCCTTAATCATACGTACAGCCTTAGCAGCCAGCTTATCAGGATCCTTAGCTATAGTAAATGTCTGCTTGCCTTCAGCAATGGACTTCAATGCCTTAGGGTCAGCATCCTGACCGGAAATTACAGGATGACCTGCATAGCCATTCTGCTCCAGTACTTCCAAAATGCCCTGAGCAATACCATCGTTAGGAGATACAATTGCATCAAGAGAAGCACCGCCAGCATAATACTGCTTGTAGATTCTTTCCATACGTACCTGAGCATTCTTTGGTTCCCAGTCCTTAGTAAATACCTTCTCAAAGGAAGTTTCACCGGAACGGCAGACCAGCTGTCCCTTATCCATGTATGGCTTCAAAATCTTCATAGCCTCAGTATAAAATAATAGAGCATTTGGGTCTGTATCAGCACCACCGAAAATCTCGATATTGAACGGGCCTGCACCTGACTTCAAGTTCAAAGCATTCTCGATATACTTGCCCATAGCCACACCTACTGCGTTACTGTCATAGCATGCAAGATAGGAAACGGCATCAGTATTTAAAACGTTACGGTCATACGCAATAACTGGAGTCTTGTTATCCTTTGCCTTCTTCAGTACATCTGCCAAAACACCGGAATCGATAGGACCGATAACAATACAGCCTGGCTTCTGATCAAGAAGCTTATCAATATCATCAATCTGCTGGTCAGTAGTATCAGCAAATCTTAAATCTACGCTAAAGCCTTCAGCTTCCAAAAGTGACTTCAAGGTATTACCATTTCTCTGCCAGCTGGCGGAGGAATTAGCAAAAGAAATCGCTACACTTTTATTTATGTTGTCATTAGAAGAACCACAGCCTGCCAATACAAGAGAAGCAACTGCCAGTACAAGCAGGGAAATCAAAGAAACTATTTTTTTCATTATATATCACGCCTCCCTTAAATCTTGAACTTAGACGTAGCCGCCTGCAAATCATGAGACAGATTAGCAAGCTGACTGCTAGCATTAGCAATCTCGTCCATAGAAGCCGCCTGCTCCTCAGTTGCCGCAGATACGGACTCTGTTTCAGCAGAAACGGAACGTCCAGATTCATCGAGAGCTTCCATAACATTAACAAGGTGGTTAGCCTTCTGAGTCGACATCCTAGCGTCTTTGAGAATACCCTCTGCATGAGCGGTCAAATCACTTACCGCAGTAGAAATATTTTCAAAGGCACGGCCTGCATCGTCCATAACAATCTGACCATTCTTCACCACTTCTGTACCATGCTCCATACGTACAACGGCCTGGTCGGTCTCCTCCTGAATACGGCGGATAAGCTCGGCAATCTTCTGGGATGCAGTTGCGGACTCTTCTGCCAGCTTGCGAACCTCCTCAGAAACTACCGCAAAGCCACGGCCTGCCTCACCAGCACGAGCCGCCTCAATAGCCGCATTAAGGGAAAGAAGATTTGTCTCGCCAGCAATGCCAGCAATAGTATCACTGATCTGACCGATTTCCTCGGAACGCTCTGCCAGCTGCTTGATAACATTGGAGGCTTCCATTACAGACTGAGCAATTTCGTCCATCTGCTTTACAGCACCAGCGATGGCATTCTTACCTTCCTTAGCTATGCCCTCTACATTCTTAGCAGCGTTGCTGGAAGCAGAAGCCTTGTACTCAAAGCCCTTGATACTGTCAGACATGGACTGGATTTCATTAACAGAAGTAGTTACATTATCACCCTGCATATTGGTAGCCGCTGCTACGTTGCCGATAGACTCTGCAACCTGCTGAGTAGCCTGTGCAGACTGACCGGCATTTTCGGTAAGCTGAGCCGCAAAAGAAGAAACCTCTTCTGCAGTACTGTGAATCTGAGTGATAAGGCCACGGAGATTTACTACGGTATCACGGTAAGACGCTGTCAGCTCACCAAACTCATCATTTGTCTGAGGAACAACATCTACGGTAAGATTACCAGAAGCAACCTCTCTTGAAACATTCATCAAATAACCGATAGACTTATGAATGGTCTTGCTGAGATACATTGCCATGAAAACAGACAATGCCAGCACCAAAACATTAGCAACAGTCATTGTTACCATAGTTGTATTGAAATGACCTGCCGCCGCTACATTCTCCTGATGTATAAAGTCCTTGCGGTTATCTACCAGCTGGCTTAATTTGTAGGTAATCTGCTGATATGCTAACTCACTGCGGGCTAACATATTAGTAGCTTCTGCTGTATTACCAGCCTCAACTAAAGCAAACATTTCCTTGGATTCTTTTATATACTTCTCCCAAATAGTCTTCATCTCCTGGAAATCCGTCAATGCTTCACCAGAAAGTGTAGGCTCAACATTCTTGAAGGTAATTTCCATCTGACTATTCAGCTTTTCTGCACTCTGAATTGCATAAATTCTGCTAGGCAAAGTTGGTGCAGTCAAGACAGCATACTCGGTCTGACGATAATCTGACATTGCCTGACTACTGTCTGCCGCTACCATCGCACCTCGCATATGGTCAGTCGAGATACGCAAAGCACCCTCATGAATGCTGTTTAAGCTGTACCCTGCAAAAATACTAGTAGCAACAAATATAGCTATGAGTACACCAAATACTACATACAGCTTGTTGCGAATTGTTAGGTTTTCCACAAGTATCACATCCCTTTCCTTTACATAAAACCCCATTTTTGTATATTCTACAATATACTATTAAATTCCTTCTTTTTATACTGTTTAATCAAACCATACTGAGGACAATTTCACCATTGCCGACAAGCTCGTAATCACCCAAATCAGCTGGCAGGAACACAGTTTCACCCTTTTTCACAGTGATTTTTTCATCACCAGAGGACAGCTCCAAACTGCCATCTAACACAGTAAATGACTGGAAGGATGACTTATCCACATTCAGACTGCACTTTCCTGCAACATCTACATGAAAAACAGTAAAAAGCTCACAGGAAGCCAGTAAATCCATCTTATACTCAGAAGCACTTGCCAGAGGAATGCGGGCCAATGGCTTAACAGGACGGGTAGGAGGCATAAGAGCCGTTACATCCTTTGCCTTTTCCACATGAAGCTCACGAGGCTTGCCATCCGCTCCCACTCTGCCAAAATCATAAACGCGGTAGGTAGTATTGGAATTCTGCTGAATTTCTGCAATTAAAATTCCCTTGCCAATAGCATGAAGCGTACCTGCTTCAATAAAGAAAACATCCCCCTTCTTTACTGGCACCTGATTACATACCTCAAGCAGAGTATTATTCTCGATACGCTGAGCAAATTCCTCCTTGCTGATTTTTTCCTTAAAGCCATAAATAAGGCTGGCATCTGGCTCGCAGTCCACGATATACCACATCTCAGTCTTGCCAAATTCTCCCTCTACACGCATAGCATAGTCATCATTTGGATGAACCTGCACCGAAAGATTATCCTTGGCATCAATCAGCTTTATGAGAATAGGAAAATAAGGAAACTTCTGAGCATTTTCACCCAAAACGCCTTTTCCTTCTGTATCAATATATTCCTGCAAAGTTTTGCCTGCAAATTCACCATTTTCTATGATATTCATGCCGTCCTTATGGCAGGCCAGTTCCCAGCTTTCGGAAACCTTATCTTTATCAGTTACTTTGCCGTATTCATCCTTCAGCTTAGTACCGCCCCACAGATAATCCTTTAATGGAGCTGTTAATTTCATTGGATACAACATAAAACTCCCCCTATCAGTACCCCACAACTTAGTTATAACGCCCTCAATCATGAAAATGCAACAAGCATTTTCTTCCTATGACAGCG
>CALZDE010000067.1 GCA_945637225.1 uncultured Selenomonadaceae bacterium | reverse complement strand
ATCCATTAACAGGACAGCTCCCATTTTATTTCTTTGAACTTAATACTGCCTCAGCTTAATTGGCTTAGCATTCGGATCCTTCTTAGGAGGATTCATTATTTCCTTAATAACAGTTTTTTCCTCCCGGCCCATAACCCAGCCCAGAGCCTTCAGCTCAGAATACAAGGTCTGAAGGTGTATCCTGTCGGTATTAGGATTGCTCATCAGCTGATGATACTTCTGAAGTCCCAAATTATATTTGGCAGTTATCTCCGAAGGACTGCGAAATCTTTCCTTGTGAGTCAAAGAAACCTGACGTATTTCTTCAGGTAAATTTGCCATACTACCGCCCCTTAGTCAATCAGTCCCAAATTACGCATTACTTCCTCTACCTTGTCGGTATCTACTGGCTTAGAAGCATAAGCATCACAGCCCTGACGGAAAGCCTCGTCAACATAGCCCACATCAGCTAAAGCAGTCATCATGATAATTGGCAGATGCTCCTCGGAGGTAATCTTTTTCTGACTCTCAATCTGACGGATTACCTTCAGAACCTTAAGACCATCTACCTTAGGCATCATGATATCAAGGCATAGCAGGTCATAAGGATTCTTATGCTTGATAGATTCCATGTACAGGTCAACGGCTTCCATACCATCTACTGCTACATCTACCTCACCGTGCTGGCTCATAAATTTCTGCAGGAATGTACGGCTGATCCGGTCATCCTCAGCAATTAATATTCTCATAGCTATAGCCCCCTCATTCGTCATTCAATTTATCGTTACAATACTGTAACAAATCCAGAATATCATCATCTGGCTCATTATCTAAAATACTAGGAACATTTGGAACCTCCGGCTGTTCCTGTACCGAATCGCCTTCATCTGTCTTGGCTGTATTAGCATTATTCTTTGGCTTGTATGGATTTATGTAAACACTCTTATCCTTCATCTCCACATCAGCCTTTTCAGCCTCTGCAAGAGGTATCCAGAAAATAAAGCTGCTGCCTTTTCCCAGCTTAGACTTGACAGCGATTTCACCGCCCATGGCAGTTACCAGCTCCTTGACAATCATAAGGCCCAGTCCTGTACCACCAAAACGTCTGGTAGTAGAACCATCAACCTGACTGAATGGCTTAAACAGCTTCTTCTGGTCCTCCTCGCTCATGCCAATACCAGTGTCCGTAACTGTAAATTCCAGTATCCTCCTTACACCGGTTTCATTTACATGACACTCTACAGTAACACCGCCCGAAGTCGTAAACTTCAAAGCATTGGTAAGGAGATTGTGAAGAATCTGCCTTATGCGCAATGGATCGCCCTTGATATAATGTGGCAGACCTAAAATATCCGGTATCTTTAGGAAAAGCCCCTTTCCCTCTGCTACCTGACCATGAAGACTGCATACCCTGTCAAGAAGCTCATACAAGTCAAGGTCAATACGCTCAATCTGCATTTTGCCATTTTCCAGCTTTGCATAATCAAGAATATCGTTGATAATGCGCAATAAATCCTCGGAGCATTGCTTGGCACAGTTGAGATTTTCCCGCTGGTCATCTGTCAGATCAGTTTTCAGGGTAAGATTTATCATACCGCACATACCATTGATAGGAGTACGGATTTCATGACTCATATTAGCCAGGAACTGAGTTTTGGTATTGCTGGCCGCCTCTGCTTCCTGCTTTGCCTTCTTTAATTCCTGTTCCTTCTTTTTGCGCTTGGATATATCTATAATAGCTAAAACAATCTGCTTCTCATTTTCCCGCCATACCTGGGATAAGAAAATCTGAAGCCACTGAGGTTCATCACTGTTAATACTTTCCATGGCAACCACAAAATCATTTGTATAGTTGTCATCCATGATAGCCGCTTCCAGATTATTTCTGATAACGCAGTAACGGCACATATCGCCTCGGCCACAGCCAAATTTAACGCTATTAATACATTTGAAAGCATCTCCTATCTGAGCAGCAATTGCCTCCCTGTACTCGGCCTGCATTGTTTCCAAGGCAGTATCATTTATATCCACCAGCTCACCACGCACATTGACACTGCACATGCCAATCTTGGCAGCCTCGAATACAGAACGCATATAATACTGGTCAGCCTCTACCTTTTTCTCCAGCTGTCTCATGTGGGTAACATCGCGTAAAATCACCGAACAGCCTGTAATATTACCATCATTATTCCTCATAGGAGAACAGGTCGCCGACAGATAAACCGCGCCCTCACTGCGTACAATACCTACATTCTTCCCCAATCCTACTGGCTTTTTTTCTCGTAGGGTACGGCGGATAGGACTGTAATATTCCTCTTTTGTATCAATATTTATCAGACGGCATACATCAGAAAATTTTAATTGTACATCATTAGAAAATTTACATTCCAAAAGAGCTTCTGCCGCTTTATTGAGATAAACTATATTTTCATGGGTATCCGTTAATATAACACCGTCGCCTATATCGCCCAAAATTCCCTGCAGGGTGCTATGTTCGATGTAATTAGAATGCTTTGTATTCATAGCATCACCTTCCCTTATAATCGGCAATTGAAGTAATCATGCCAGCAACTGCATTTAGCGGCAACTGCTGACTTACAGCTCCCATATCAAATGCCGCCTTTGGCATACCGTAAACCACGCAGGAAGCTTCATCCTGTCCCAAGGTAATACAGCCGCCCTGACGCATTTTCAAAAGACCTCTAGCGCCATCATCTCCCATTCCTGTCAGAATAACCCCCAGTGCTGAATCGCCAATTCTTTCAGCTACGGAGTTAAACAAAACATCAACAGATGGCATATGTCCATTGACCTTATCACCAGCAAAGCATTCAAGACTCATCATATTCCCCATTCGCTTTACTGCCATATGCTTATCGCCAGCAGCCACATAAGCCCAATTATACTGAAGCTTATCACCGTTAGATGCTTCCTTGACATGGATATGACACTCATTATTGAGTCTGTCCGCAAATAAACGTGAAAACATCGGTGGAATATGCTGAACAATAACAATCGGTGGCAAAGGCGGTCTTAATTCTCTAAGCACCTGTGCCAAGGCTTCCGTTCCTCCTGTAGAAGCACCTATTGCTATAAGAGTAAGCGGTTTCTTTGGCTTAGGAGCTACCGAAGGCACCTTTGCAGAAACCTTATGACGGCCTGACGCAGCTTCAACCCTCTTTGCATTGTCCGCCAGCTGTTTCATGGAACTTACCACTTCAGTCATGGAATTAGGCTTCGTCTTTATCTTTGCAGTATAATTATCAGACTTAGCCTTCTTCAGCATTTGCTGTAAAGGAGACAATTCTTCTGTTTCTTCATTATTTTCTTTATTTACACTAGCTAAAATTGCTAAATGTTTCCTATGAACATCCTTAATAACCTCAGCTAAATGCTTCAAAAAAACAGAGCTGTCAGATGATGCAGGCTTTGTGAAAAATTCATACGCACCTGCTTCCATAGCAATACCACGATACACTGAACGGGAACTCATTACTACAGTAGGCAAATCATACTGGGAAAGCAATCTCCTGAGAAAATCTATGCCATTCATCTTTGGCATTTCTACATCAAGAACCATTACATCTGGATCAAAGGATAAAATTTTATCCCTAGCCTCAAAGGGATTGGATGCCTTGTCAATTACGCTGCCTGCTGGTAACAGCCCCATAATTCCTCTAGAAACCGTTTCTCGGAAAAACATGGAATCATCTACCACCAATACGCGAATCCCCCGCATCCAACTCACCTCCTTCGGTAAACTGATGGCATTACATAATCAAAAGGAGCCACCGTCCTATCTATAACTTCCGAATGACCTACAAAAAGATAACCGCCCGGCTCTAAAAAATCATAGAATTTTTTCACCAGCTCATTCCTTGTAGGTGTATCAAAATAAATCATCACATTACGGCAAAAAATAACATGGAATGGTCTTTTAAAAGGAAATACAGGATTCATAAGATTGAAAGGTCTGTACAATACCCGTTGCTTCAGTGAAGCATTCACCTGAAAATTGAAGGCATCACATTTCTTGAAATACGTACTCTGCCAGCGTGGTGGCAATGTAGCCACTGATTCAGCAGAATAAATTCCCTGCTTTGCTGTCTCCAGTATTTCTCTGGATAAGTCCGTAGCCAAAAGAGTATACTCCCAGCCAGGACCTCTGATACCAAAGAAATCATGCAGCTGCATAGCCAAAGTATATGATTCCTCACCGCTGGAACAAGCCGCACACCATGTCCTGACATCGCCATCCTTGATATAATTTTCCAATTCAGGCAGTACCGTATCACCAAAAAACTGAAAATGATCCTGTTCTCTCATGAAAAAGGTATGATGGGTGGTAATAACCTCGGACAGCTGTGCCAATGCCTTACCAGTAACATCGTTCTGAACGTAGCGCAGAAATGCTTCCTCATTGGCATATTCCGGCTTTCCAACATTATTATTAAGCAACTTAAATAAACGGGATTCCAAAAGAGCCTTTTTATCCATAGGAAGCTGAATGCCAAACTGCTGATGAATAACAGTAGCAAACTGCTGAAATAATGCATCCCTCATAAAAACCAGTTTCCCCTTCTTAAAACCATTCCCTGAATAGTTTTTAATTAATATTTGCCAAAGTCTTCTTCATCTGTAAGAACAATCTTCTTTGGCTTTGCTCCTGGAGCCGCTTTCTTTGGCTTTGCTGGGATAGCACCAGACATACCTGTGGAGTGCACTGGAGCAACAAAAGTATCTGGTTTCTTTATTGGTTCACTGGTGAAATTACTGCTGGAAGGAGATACCCTGCTGATACCGCCATTTACCTTGAAACGGCTTGCAGTTTCCTTCATGCGCTCAGCCTGAGCATTGAGCTCCTCGCTGGCAGAAGCGGCTTCCTCAGAAGTAGCAGAATTAGCCTGTACCACCTGAGATACCTGAAGTACGCCCTGATTAATCTGCTCAAGAGCAATCTTCTGCTCATTGGAAGCCTTGGCAATAGCAGAAACAATATCCGCTACCTCAGCTACATTTCCAACGATAGTGTTGAGTGCTTCTGCAGTCTTGTTGGCAATCTCACGTCCGCCATTTACCTTGTCAATAGAGCCCTCAATGAGGTCAGTTGTCTCCTTGGCAGCCTTAGCACTTCTAGCCGCTAAGTTACGAACCTCCTCAGCTACTACTGCAAAGCCCTTGCCGTGCTGACCTGCACGAGCTGCCTCAACAGCCGCATTCAGCGCAAGGATATTAGTCTGGAAGGCAATTTCATCAATTACCTTGATAATCTTAGAGATATTAGCAGAGGAATCATTAATTTCTTCCATTGCTGCTAACATATTCTTCATTTCGGTATTACCAACATCAGCGTGAGTCTGTGCCAAAACAGTCAGCTCGTTGGCACGGTCTGCATTGGATGCGTTGCTGGCAGTCTGAGAAGCAATTTCAGAAATGGAAGCAGAAAGCTGTTCTACGGAAGAAGCCTGCTCTGCCGCACCCTGAGACAGATTTACACTGGCCTCAGATACATTCTTGGAGCCTGCCGCTACCTGATCTGCCGCAGTTCCGATATCTACAATTGACTCATGCATTCTCTGACGCATAATCTCAAAGTTAGCCGCAGCAACACCGACCTCATCAGAAGAATTATTTTTAATAGGCTTAGTCAAATCACCGCTGGCAATAACCTCTGCTGCTTTAGACAGTTCTACAATACGCTTAGAAATACTGCTGGAAACAGAGTAACCAACACCTAAGGTAACAATGATCATAATCGCAGAGATAATGACATTGGTATAAATCTCATTGTGTACATCTTCGTCAACAGCAACCATCGCATCAGAGGAAACCTTGCGGGACAGCTTGGACATAGCATACACCTGAGCATCAAGCTCATCAGCAGACTTTTCAAAAGCATTAAGTGCATTGTTGCCAACGATACCATTCTGCTCCATAGAAGTACGGAACTGATATGCCGCATTAGCATTCTTCTTTACTTCCTCAATCTTGGTCTTCATCTTTGCGGCATTTTCCTTTACCTCAGGAAGCTCTGCCTTAGAAGTAATATCCGCTAAGTTGGTTTCCATTTCCTCAAATGCGGCCTGCATCTTCTTGTAGGCATCATCTCTATCAGCAGGATTAACAGCAGTCAAAGACTTAGACAGATAATGTCTCAGCTTAAATCCATCAATACCGATAATCAAATCATCAATATTTACCTGAAAATTTTTATTGTAAATATCCTGATAAACATCAGATACATCATGCTGACGGCTTACACCATGAAAAGCTGTGGATAAGATAATCAGTTCCATAAAGATTACCAGTGCTATCAGCTTTGCACCGATCTTCATATTTTTAAATATACCCATTTTTTACTACACCTCTTGTTATCATTTATCTGCTGATTCATTTTCGTTCATTTCGCCTAAAAGTTCCTTGTCATCCTCGGAGAAGAGCTTTTCCCAATCAAGCAGAAGAACTACACTTTCCTTTAACTTGCCAATGCCACGAATGTATTTGTTTTGAGATGCCTTCAAAGCTGGTGGCGGAACCACATTATCTGACTTAATATCAAGAACCTCTGCCACGCCATCAACAATAAGACCGATTAATACATCATGAACCTCAATAACAACCACACAGGTACGGTCAGTGTATTCACGGAAATCACGCTTAAAACGCAAGCGCATATCTACAACAGGAATAATCTTGCCACGAAGATTAATGATACCGCGAACATAATCAGGAACCTCTGGAACCTGAGTAATATTCTGAATACCAATAATTTCAATGACAACAGCAATATCTATACCATAAATCTCATCTGCCAGGCTGAAAGTAAGATATTTATCCTTTTGGGTATCTTCTTCCTCTGGCAAATTCTTCTCGTCATCCATTTCTATGCCCTCCTATTAAGCATAAATCATTTTGTTTAACAGCTGTGGATCCAAAATCAAACTGATACTGCCATCGCCCAAAAGCGTACAACCGCTGACACCAGTTGTTTTCATCATCTTCTTAATATACTTAGGAACTGGCTTAACTACAATTTCCTGCACACCGAGAAGCTTATCAGCAACAACGCCAAACTTCTTCTCGCCAGCCTCCAATACCAGCATAATTCCCTTAGTCTCATCAGCAACAGCACCTTCAAGGCCATACTGCTGATAGAGCCTCAATACTGGACAGCACTTACCTTCAATCATAATCATTTCATGTCCATCAGGGTCCTGGAAAATCTGCCCTGGCTCTGGACGGAAGGAACGGCTGATGTAAGTGATTGGAATTGTAAAGCTGGAATGACCTACGCTTACAGACATACCCTCAATGATTGCCAAGGTTAAAGGTATCTTGATAGTAGTTAGACTGCCCTGACCTGGCTCGCTGTCTACCAAAACGTCACCGCCAAGGGACTTGATATTGGAAACAACTACGTCCATGCCTACGCCACGGCCAGAAAATTCTGTAACTGCTTCCTTAGTGGAAAAACCTGCCGCAAAGATAAAGGAATAAATTTCCCTGTCAGTGTACTCGTTTTCCGGCTTGGTAAGAAGACCATTCTTGCGAGCACGCTCCATGATTTTCTCTTTGTTAAGTCCACCGCCATCATCCTTGATTCTGAGCACTACCTCACCGCCTGCATTTTCAGCAGAAAGGACAACTGTACCAGTCTCAGGCTTGCCGTTTTTCACGCGGACATCCGGCATTTCAATACCATGGTCAACAGAATTTCTTACTATATGCATCAATGGGTCAGAAATATGCTCATTGATATTTTTATCAACTTCCGTAGATTCACCAACCAAAACCAGCTTAGCCTTCTTACCAAGCTTTTTGGTCATATCACGGACAATACGGTTCATCTTCTTAAAGGTTCCCTCAAGAGGTACCATGCGGAGTGCCATAACACTGTCCTGAAGCTCACCATTTATCTTATGAAGCTGACGGGCAGCCTTCTGGAAATTATCCAGCTCCAAACCCTTCAAATCAGGATTCTGAGTTACCATAGCTTCAGCGATTACCAGCTCACCTACCAAATCCATCAGCTTATCAAGCTTATCTACTCTTACGCTGATCATCTGACTTTCGCTGGAACCGCGATGTGAAGCACCGCCCGATGCCATTCTAGCCGCTGGAGTAGCAGGAGCACCGCCACCCTCAGGACGAACAACCTCTGGAATAGGTGGAACAATAGGACCATTATTGCCAGCCGCAGCCGCATTAATAGCGATATCTGCCGCAGTAGGCGCACTTGGCCAGAACTCACATTCAGCCGTACTGCCTAATTCCTTCAATTCCAGCTTATCTAAGAAAATGGTCTGCTCCAACTCCTGCTGAGTCTCGGCTAAATCCATTTTCGTAGTAAACCACATGCGGAAGCCTTCGCTTCTGATAACATCGGTAGCTGTCTCATCCTCAAGAATCTTATCCGGCAGATGATGTACCTCAATTACCTTATCCTTCAAGTTGTTGATAACACCGAAGGCACGAACCTCTTCCATCTCACATCCCATCTGGAAGTGAACATTTGCATAAAATACATGCTGCTTGGCACCATCACCGCCAGCTGCCTTTGAAAGCTCTGGAACAATTGGTGCCTCAGCGGGCTCAGGCGCTGCTGGTGCAGATGGAATGTAGAACTGCTTAGGAGCCTGCTTCTTAGCACCGCCACCCTTATTCTTAGCCTTTCTCAAATCCATATCTGGATCGTCACCATTTGCCAGCTTCATATTGCGGAGAAAATCCTTCGTATAATCACGAAGCTCCTGACTGCTGGCATCTGGAGTAGTACCGCTATCAAGCTTATCCATTTCAATGCGCATAAAATCTACGGCATTCAAAACGATATCCGTAATGGCCGTAGAATCAACAATCTTAGGATGAAGCTCTCTAATATAATAAAATATGTCTTCAACTGAATGGGCCAGGGTCGAGATTTCCTCGAACATCATCATCGCTGCCGAGCCCTTGATTGTATGCATGGCACGGAAGATTTCATTTACGTCTTCTGTACTAAACTCACCACTTTCCTCACTGCCCATGGATATCTGCTCCAACTGGTCAAGGAACTGACGAGTCTCATATATGAAGACTTCTACCATTGGTTCTGCCACACAATCATCTCCTTATCATCATAATAGCATTAGCGGCTTATGGGCATACCTAGCCACTAAGCCATATTATACATTATTATGTATTCTATGTAAAATCATCTATTCCTGCTTATTTTTCTAATATTTTTGAAATAAGTTGTACTTTTTTACTATTTTAAACAAAGATTGGACTTTTTACCTATATATCATCATTCTTTTGCACTAAAAATCACAGTTTATTTTGAAACAATATTTACAAAAAGGTAACTTTAATAAGCTTTAAAGCAGTAGAAATACTATATATTATATACTCTGTCAAGCTGAAGTACCAATCTAAAAAAATGAAGCCCCCAACCAGTTGTCC
>CALZDE010000066.1 GCA_945637225.1 uncultured Selenomonadaceae bacterium | reverse complement strand
CTCGTGCCAGCAGGAGAAGACCTTTGCTGAAGCTGGTTAAGAACTAAAATGAGGTATGAAATATGGATATTAAGCACATACCGCCTATGAAAAGGCAAAAGAGAATAGCTCTTGTGAATGATATAACAGGTTTTGGGCGTTGTTCTATTACAGTGGAACTGCCTTTGATTTCTGCCATGAAAATACAGGCATGCCCTTTGCCAACAGCTCTTTTGTCAGTGCATACAGGCTTTGAGAGTCATTACATTGACGATTATACTGACCGTATGCTTCCATACATGGAGAACTGGCAGGAGAACGGTGTGGAGTTTGATGGTATCTGTACGGGCTTTCTTGGCTCAGTGGAGCAGATTAATATTGTAGAGGAATTTATCAGCCGTTTCAAAAAGAACGGTACAAAGGTTATGGTTGACCCTGTGATGGGAGACTATGGCAAAATCTATTCCTCTTACACGCTGGATATGTGCTGGGAGATGCGCCGTCTTCTGAAAAAAGCAGATTTAGTGACGCCAAATCTTACAGAAGCCTGTCAGCTTTTGGATATTGAATATCCTCAAAATGGAAATATTTCAGATGATGATTTGATAAAAATGGCTAAGGCTCTGTCAGATAAGGGACCATCTCAGGTGGTGATTACTGGCCTGCATGATGATAAGGGAATAAAAAACTTTATCTATGAGCGTGGCGGTGTGGTGAAAACCTTCATCGAGCCTAAAATTGGCGGTGACAGGTCAGGTACAGGTGATGCTTTTGCGGCAATTGTAGCAGGCTCGCTGGTAAATGGCTTATCACTTGAGGAAGCGGTAGAAAAGGCCGCCAGCTTTATTACTAAGGTATTGAGGTACACGGTAGAGCTGGATTTGCCTTGGAATTATGGCCTTCCTTTTGAGGAATTTTTAACAGAATTAAAATGATAAATGTATTTTGGGAGATGAACTGAATGATTGTTTATGCAACTCATGAGGGCGGACGCTATCTTCTGCTGAAAGACAGCCTTAAGGAACAGCCTGAGGGAAAGCGTGGCCTGTATATAAATTTAACTAACCGCTGTAACTGTGCCTGCACCTTTTGCCTGCGCAATATGAAAAAGATGGCAGAGGAAAGCACCCTGTGGCTGAAGGAAGAGCCTTCCGTTGATGAAGTAAAGGCAGAATTAGATAACGTACCTTGGGAATACATCAAGGAAATAGTTTTCTGTGGTTTTGGCGAGCCTACCATGCGTCTGGATGCTTTGGTGGAACTGCTCCATTACGTGAAGGAAAAATATCCTGAAATTCCTACCCGTTTAAATACAAATGGCCTTGCTAAGCTTGAATATGGCTATGAGGTAGCGGAGAAGTTCAAGGATGTTCTCGATACCGTTTCCATCAGCCTCAATGCTTCTAACAAGGAGCGTTATCTTGAATTGACAAGAGCTAAGTACGGCATAGAATCCTATGATGCTATGCTCGAATTTGCCGTAGCCTGCAAGAAGTATGTGCCTAATGTAGTGCTGACGGTGGTAGAGAAGGTAGAAAATCAGGAAGAAATAGATTTATGTCAAAAGATTTGCGATGACAGAGGTCTGAAACTGAGAGTACGTACATATGAAGATAGCTGATTGCTAAAAGGGGTAAATTGCTATGAAGAAGCTGGTTGTAATCCGTGGTGGTGGCGAGTTAGCTACTGGTATTGCTCATCGTCTGCATAATTCTGGTTACAGAGTGCTGATGCTAGAAAAAGAAAGTCCATCTGCTATTCGCCGCAGTATAGTTTTTGCAGAGGCTGTATATGACGGCACAAAGATAGTGGAGCGTGTGGAATGCTATTTGGCTAAGAATGTCAAGGAAGCAGAACCGCTTCTCAAGGATGGCAAGGTAATTATTATGGTGGACCCAGAGTGCAAGTGTCTGGAGGAGCTGAAGCCAAAGGTTTTGGTCGATGCTATTTATGCTAAAAGAAATATGGGTACTACCATGGATATGGCACCACTCACCATTGGCATAGGTCCGGGTTTTGCGGCAGGACGTGATGTTCATGCAGTTATTGAAACCAGCAGAGGTCATAACTTAGGCCGTATTATACGCAGTGGTCAGGCTATGCCAGAGAAAGAAGCCGCTGATGCCCGCGCTATAATGCGTTCTTCTCATCCAATTATTGCTCCATTTGATGGCACATTAGTACGTGGTCACGCTCTTGGCTTAATCGTCAAGGAGGGCGAGCCTATTGTTACTCTCATGTCTGAGGATGATGAAAATCGTAAAATGTTAATAACCTCACCTATGGAGGGTGTACTGCGTGGACTGCTTCATGACGGCTGTCCTGTCAAGGCTGGTCTGAAGATTGCAGAAATAGACCCTAGCACAAGACCTGACAACTGTTATACCATTTCTGCTAAGTCACGCTGTGTTTCCGGTTCTGTATTAGAGGAAATTATGGCGTGGGAAAAGGTAAATACCAAGAAAAAGTCAAGATTTAGCTTCTTGAGCAGAGGAGACGAATAAGATGTTTGTTTTAACAAAATTAATTACTACCCCTGAGGGCTGTGATTTTTATATGCTCGGCGGTTTTGCTACCTTGAAGGAGGCCGCTAATGCCGCTACAGAGGAATACAAAGAATACAACAAGAAGGCTTCCTTCGTAAATCTGGAAATGGTAAATGAATGGCTGGCTACCAGAGGCGAATATTCCTTCCGTCAGGACCGTCAGAACCGCATTCAGCTTGATATAAGTGACATTCAGGAAGGAAAGGTAATTCCTGCGGAACATCAGCGCATATACCATCACGAGAATGATGAAAGTGCGGCAATGAACCTCAGTGAGAGCATTTGTCCTGATGGTGTTACTGTAGCTGAAAAGTAAGCTTGATTTATTGATATATCGCAATTAATGGGGAGCGTTTTTATTGGAAAAGCTAACACATTTTGACAGCCGTGGTCAGGCTATTATGGTAGATGTCAGCGAAAAGCAGGATACCAGCAGAGTAGCAGTTGCCACAGGATATATTTACGTGAATGAAGCGGTGTATAAGGCTATTGAGGAAGGCACTGCGGCAAAGGGTGATGTCCTTGGCGTAGCCAGAATTGCCGGTATCATGGCGGCAAAAAAGACAAGTGATGTAATACCTCTCTGCCATCCCCTGCCATTGGCTAAGTGCAATATAGATTTTGAACTTCTGTCAGAGGAAAAGGCGGTAAAGGCAAAGGCAACTGTCAAGGTGACAGGAAAAACTGGTGTCGAGATGGAAGCACTTCATGCAGTGACAGTCTCCCTGCTCACTATCTATGATATGTGCAAGGCTCTGGATAAGCGCATGGAAATCCGTGATGTTCATTTAGACAGTAAAAGTGGCGGTAAGAGCGGTGACTTTGTGCGCTGAGCAGAAGGGGGAGGCTTTTTTGAAAAAAATATTCATATTGATGATGGTACTCCTGACGATAATTATGACAGGCTGTATGGGAGAAAGCGGAAGCGATAATGCCAAAGCGGTCAATGACAAGGAAAGCAAAAAGCAGGCAGAGCTTCATGTAGCGGCGGCGGCTAGTCTTACCGATGTTATGAAGGAATTGGCAGAGGAATACAGCAAGGAAAATCCTGATGTGACGATTACCTTCAATTTTGGCAGTTCCGGCGCACTTCAGCAGGCTATTGAAAATGGCGGACAGACAGATATCTTTTATTCAGCTGGCAAGAAGCAGATGGATGCACTGGATAAGGCAGGTCTTTTGGCAGAGGGAACTAAAAAGGATTTGCTGATAAATGAAGTGGTGCTGATTGTTCCTGCTGATGGCGGTCAGGATTTAAAGTCATTTGAGGATTTAAAGAAAAAATCTATTAGAAAAATTGCCATTGGCGGTGAAGGTGTACCTGTTGGCCAGTATACACAGGAAATTTTCAAGAGCCTTAAATTTGGCGAAGAAGTAGAAATGAAGGAAGTTTTGGGAACTGATGTACGTCAGGTTCTTTCATGGATAGCCGGCTGTGAGGCAGATGCAGGTGTGGTTTATGCTACTGACGCGGCTATTAATAAGGATGTACGTGTGATTTGCAAGGCACCAGAGGGAAGCCATAAGCCAATCATATATCCAGCGGCAGTTTTGAAGGAGACTAAGAATTTGGAAGAAGCAAAAGCATTTTTGGCATTTACCGGTTCAGAAAAGGCAAAGAAAATCTTCCAAAAGTATGGCTTTGAGGTAAAGTAAATTATGGATTTTTCACCACTTATAATTTCTTTGGAAACGGCTTTGACGGCTACGGTGGTGACGTTCTTTCTTGGCATTGGCTTAGCCTATGGAGTGGTGCGTCTGCGCTATTTTCAGGGTATAGCCGATGCCATTATTACGTTGCCAATGGTTTTGCCTCCTACGGTGGTTGGCTTTTTCCTATTGCTTTTTTTAGGCAGGAAAAGTGCCATAGGACAGTTCCTTCTGCAATTCGATATAAATCTTGTTTTTACATGGCAGGCGGCAGTAATAGCGGCGGTAATTGTATCCCTGCCCCTTATGTACCGTACTGCCAGAGGTGCCTTTGAACAGCTTGATGTGAATATACTGAATGCGGCCCGTACCTTAGGAATATCCGAGTGGCGTATCTTTTGGCGGATACTGCTTCCTAATTCATGGCAGGGAATACTGGCAGGGGTGGTACTTTCCTTTACAAGAGCATTAGGAGAATTTGGTGCGACTATTATGTTTGCAGGAAATATCCCCGGCAAGACACAGACCATGTCAACGGCTATTTATGCGGCGGTGCAGGCGAATGATTATGATTCAGCTTATAACTGGGCTATGGTAATAGTATTTTTTTCTTTGTTTTTTGTGGTATTGATGAATGCCTATACAAGCAAAATGCTAAGCAGGGGGTGAGAAAATGAAATTGGTGGTGAATATTCGCAAGAAATTGCGGAATTTTGAGCTGGCAACGGATTTTTCTGCCGAAAACGAAGTATTTGCTCTTTTGGGGGCTTCTGGGTGCGGTAAATCCATGACCTTAAAGTGCATAGCGGGCATAGAAACACCTGACAGCGGTTTTATTTCCCTCAATGACAGGATACTTTTTGACAGTGAAAAAAATATAAATTTACCGCCACAAAAGCGGAAGGTCGGCTATCTCTTTCAGAATTATGCCCTTTTTCCTAATATGACCATCTGGGAAAATATAGAATTTGCGGCTACGGGGACTAAGGAAGAAAAAAGGCAGAAAACCTTAGAAAACATAAGGAAATTTTCTTTGGAAGGACTGGAAAATGCCTATCCTAATCAGCTTTCGGGCGGTCAGCAGCAGAGGGTGGCTTTTGCAAGAATTTTAGTAGCAGACAGTGAAATACTGCTCCTTGATGAACCATTTTCCGCATTGGATAACTATTTGAAATGGCAATTGGAACTTGAATTTACTGAAATATTAAAGGGATATGGCGGTACGGCGGTGCTGGTTTCCCATGACAGGGGAGAAGTGTTCCGTCTGGCTGACAGAATAGGCGTTATGAATCAGGGGCATTTGGAGACGGTAAGCGGAAAGCATGAGGTCTTTGCTGACCCCAAGACATTGGCGTCCACTCTGCTGACAGGCTGTAAAAATATTTCAAAGGCTCACTGCATAGATGAACATACCTTATTTGCTGAGGAATGGGGAGTGGAGCTTAAAGTACAGAAGGTACCGGAAAATTTACAGTACGTGGCTATCAGGGCACATTACTTTACTGAAAGTGAAACTGATGGAGAAAATGTATTTAATTTTGAGGTGGCGCAGGTAATAGAGGATACATTTTCCTACTTGGTAATGGTAAGACTGGTAAATTCTAAGGGAAAGCTGCTGCGGTGGGAGCTGGAAAAGGATAAATGGCATGAAAGAATGGCTGTAAGGCTAAAGCTTCCAGCAGAAAAATTAATTCTTTTAGAAAAATAATAAAAAAGTATTGACAAGAGATTTTATTTGTGGTATCATAATATCTGTTGTTGAGAGACAACAAAACCAAATGACTCAGTAGCTCAGCTGGATTAGAGTATTTGACTACGAATCAAAGGGTCGGGGGTTCGAGTCCCTCCTGGGTCACCATTTTTGAAATTACAGGCGAAGCTTATGCTTCGCTTTTTTTGTTGTTTTTTTAGATTTTAGAAGGATTTTATTATGCAGGCAATAAAAAACCGCCCCAAAAGGAGCGGAGTAAAGCGTGGAATTATTCTACTTCCTCAAACCAAGGACCACCGACTGGCTTTGCCTTTGGCTTCAGGGTTGCTACGTAAATGTCATTGAGCCACTTATTGACATTTTTAGCTAAAAGGGACATGCCGAATATAGTCAAGAGCATCAGTATGCCCAACGCAAAAATCATTGCCATAATAAATCCCCCAATCGTCTGTTCATTACTCTATATTATGATTATAGCAAAAAATAGTATGTTTGTCACTTAATTTTTATATTTTAAGGAAAATTTTTTCAGAAATGGTATTGTTGCAACGTATTTTATGTGTGAAAAGGTGAATCTCATTCATTTTTGTCTTTTCAAATAGCAATTTTTCATGTATAATATATGATAGTATTGATTGTTATACAGAGGAGGTTCAAAATGGAAGTTCAAATGAGCCGACGGGAACGAAAAAAGCTGCAATCCCGTAACAAAATCCTTGATGCGGCGGTGGTAATGTTTCTTGATAAGGGATACCAGTCAGCCTCTATTGCAGATATTATGAATGAAGCGGATTTAGGAGTGGGTACCTTCTATAATTACTTTAATTCAAAGGATGATATTCTGCTTTGTCTCTTGGACAGAATGGCGTTAGATGTTCAGAACAGGCTGACCGTATTGCAGAATCAGGGGGCTTCTCATAGGGAAATTCTCGGTGTACTGGTTTCTGATACTGCTGGACTTATTGAGAAAAACAGCTTTGTACTGCCTTTGTTCTTAAATGCTGGAAATAATTCCACTTCTAAGAATGAGGGAAGGCATGCACCTGCCTTTATGAAGATTTTTCTTCAGCTGGTAGAGGCAGGACAGGAAGCAGGGGAATTTCGTCAGGATGTGCCTTCGGGAGTGATAACAGAGCTGATTCATTCCTTGTTTCAGGCGGCGGCCTTTAGCCGTTTGTCACTTTCCTTCCAGCAGAATATAAACAGCAAGATGATTATATTGATGGATGGAATTAGAGCAAAACAAGATTAGTGTATATTTATTTAGGGAGAAAATTTTAATGATTAGTGTAACTAAACTGCTTTTTGCAAGGGAATATTACGGTGATTCCCTCCGCTATACCAAGAATGCCCATTCAGCCCGTAATGGTGCTGGTGAAGGAATGGGGCCGGTAGTGGTATGGAATTCTACTAAGACCTGCAACTTGAAATGCCGTCACTGCTATATGAGCTCTGATGCCAAGAAATATCAGAATGAGCTGACTACTGACGAAGCAAAGAAATTTATTGATGATCTGGCAGAGTTCCATGTGCCTGTACTGCTGTTTTCCGGTGGCGAGCCTCTCATTCGTCCTGATTTCTTTGAATTAGCAGAATACGCACAGGCAAAGGGTGTACGTCCTACTCTTTCTACCAATGGTACGCTCATCACACGTGAGGTGGCACAGCGTATCAAGGATATTGGCGTGGGCTATGTAGGTATTTCCCTTGATGGCTTAAAGGATGTAAATGATAAATTCCGTGGTGTAGAGGGTGCCTATGACAAGGCTATGGCCGGCATTCAGAACTGTGTGGCAGTAGGTCAGCGTGTAGGTCTTCGCTTTACCATCAACCACCACAATATTCAGGAATTAAATAATATATTTGATTTCATTGAGCGTGAAAATATTAATCGTGTCTGCTTCTATCATTTGGTGTACAGTGGCCGTGGCAATGCCATGATGGACGAGGATGTGACCGCTGAGGAGTCCCGTTATGCAATGGATACCATTATCCGCCGTACCAAGGATTTTGAGGACAGAGGCCTTGAAAAGGAAATTCTCACCGTAGATAATCACTGTGACGGCGTTTATATGTATTTAAAGGCGCTCAAGGAAGGCAATGATAAGCTGGCAGAGCAGATTAAGAAATACATCTCCATGAATGGCGGTAATCGCTCCGGTATTGCCTTCGGTGAGGTTGACCCATTGGGCTATGTTCACCCTGACCAGTTCACCCAGCACCATACATTTGGCAATGTGCGTGAAAGAAAATTCGGTGACATTTGGACAGATATTACTAATCCTATAATGGCAGGCCTGAAGGATAGAAAGCCTCTCTTGAAGGGCCGTTGCAGTAAGTGCCAGTTCCTTGACAACTGTAATGGTAATTTCCGTACCAGAGCAGAAGCACGTACAGGAGATTTCTGGGAATCTGACCCTTCCTGTTATCTTACGGATGAAGAAATTGGCCTGAATGGAGGTATTTGTAAATGATAGTTTCATGGAATACAACTAATGCCTGCAATATGTACTGTGACCACTGCTATCGTGAGGCAGGGTGCAAGGCAGAGGAGGAGCTTTCCACCTCTGAAGCAAAGACTATGCTGGAGCAGATTGCCCGCGCAGGCTTTAAGATTATGATATTCTCCGGCGGTGAGCCTTTACTCAGACCGGATATTTTAGAGCTGGTTGCTTATGCCACAAAGCTGGGTTTGCGTCCTGTGTTTGGCACGAATGGCACGCTTATTACCCTTGACATGGCGCATAAATTGAAGGCGGCAGGTGCTATGGGCATGGGTATTTCCCTTGACTCTATGGATGCCAAGAAGCACAACGAGTTCCGTAAGTTCCCTAATGCGTGGGAGGGTGCGGTACAGGGCATGAAGAATTGCAGGGAAGCTGGACTTCCTTTCCAGATTCATACTACTGTTATGGACTGGAACAGCCATGAATTAGAAGCAATGACTGATTTTGCGGTAGAGCTGGGGGCGGTTGCTCATCATTTCTTCTTTTTGGTGCCTACTGGCAGAGCAAAGACCATTGAAGCAGAGTCCCTTCGTGCAGAGCAGTATGAGGCAGTTCTTACCCGTATCATGAAAAAACAGCAGGAGGTAGATATCGAGCTGAAGCCTACCTGTGCACCGCAGTTTATGCGAATTGCCGCTCAGATGGGTGTCAAGACACGTTTCCGCCGTGGCTGTTTAGCTGGCACTGCTTATTGTATCATCAGTCCTCGTGGCAAGGTACAGCCATGCGCATACCTTAACATGGAGCTTGGTGATGTACGTGAGACTCCATTTGATGAGATTTGGAAAAACAGTGAGGTGCTGAATACTCTCCGTACCTTAGAATACAAGGGCGGTTGTGGCAGCTGTGAATTTAAGAGAGTCTGTGGCGGTTGCAGGGCAAGAGCCGCATGCTATAATGACGGTGACTATATGGCGGAGGAACCTTGGTGCCTTTATCATGGACGTAAAGGATAAGTTTAACTTTACATAATAAAGAATATTTTTCATTTTTTCATAACGACTAAGAGATGTCCCCCACTTCTATAAGTGGCGGGTACCTTATTCTATA
>CALZDE010000065.1 GCA_945637225.1 uncultured Selenomonadaceae bacterium | reverse complement strand
ATAAAACAATATAAAACAATTTTATTTCTATGCAGGATTTTGAATAATTAATATAGAATTATATTTCAAGGATATGATGTTTTACCCGCTAGTCTAGTAAGTTAAAGAAAGTAGGGATTGTAAATGAGCGATGTAAAAAAAGTTGAATTTCTATATGGACAAGGTACTCTTTCTCTCGATGTTCCTGCGGATACTCCTGTACTCACTTCCAATGTCGATCAGCTGAAAAGCACAAAAAACGGCAGAGAAATAGTTGCTGAGGCTATGGCAAATCCTATTGACAGCCCTACTCTTGATGTACTGGCACAGGGAAAGCCTGACTGCACCATAATTATTTCCGATCATACAAGACCTGTACCAAGCAAGGATATTCTGCCTGAAATGATTAAGGCTCTCCGCAAGGGAAGTCCAGATATAAAAATAACCTTGCTGGTGGCTACCGGCTTCCATCGTCCTACAAATACTGACGAATTAAAATACAAATTAGGTGCAGAATTATATGATGAATTTAAAGATAATATCGTAGTCCATGATGCTCACAATCCTGCTTCCAACGTAAAAGTGGGTGTACTTCCTTCCGGTCCTGACTGCATTATAGATAAGGTTGCCGCTGAAGCTTCTCTTTTGATAGCTGAGGGCTTTATTGAAGCACATTTCTTTGCAGGCTTCTCCGGTGGCAGAAAGAGTGTATTGCCGGGAATTTCTGATGCTGTTACTGTCATGGGAAACCATTGCGGTGAGTTTATCGCTTCCCCTTATGCACGTACCGGTATTTTAGAAAATAATCCTCTTCACATTGATATGGTAGCTGCTGCAAAGATGGCAAAACTCGCCTTTATCTGCAACGTAATAATTGACGAAGATAAAAAAACTGTTGCTGCCTTTGCTGGTAATTTTGAAACCGCTCATTTCCAGGGAACAGAATTTTTAGCAAAATATTGTGCTGTAAAGCCAGCTCCAGCAGATATTGTTATTACAACTAACGGCGGTTATCCGCTTGACCAGAATGCATATCAGTGTCCAAAGGGAATGACTGCTGCTGAAGCTAGTATTAACGAAGGCGGTATTATCATCATGCTGGCTGCCTGCAGTGACGGACATGGCGGTCAGTCCTATTATGATTCCATTCGCAAAGCTGCTACTGCAGATGAATTTTTCCAGCAGTGCCTCAATACACCTCAGACCGAAACCCTGCCTGATCAGTGGTGTGCTCAGGTTTGGTGCAGAATTTTAAGAAAACACACCGTATTAATGGTAGCAGAGCCAGAACAGAAACAGCTTGTTGAGGACCTGAAAGCACATTATTTCCCTACATTAGAGGAAGCCTATGCAGAAGCAAGAAGAATCAAGGGAGAAAATGCTAGTCTGACCTGTATTCCAAACGGTATTTCTGTAATAGTGAGATAATCGATCATAAGAAACTAACACCTGCTATGTCAAATAAGATGTAGCAGGTATTTTATTTGAAAAAATCCCTGCCAGCTAAACGCCAGCAAGGATTAAGTCTACATTATCTGTATCGTATTCTATTTGTTCTGACCAACGGCGGACGCTCTCGCCCAATTCTTTACTTATCATAGTATGCAGTATGATGAAAAGTATTGAATACTGAGCATAGTTTATTAATGCTTCTATATCAATATCCACCAATCTTTCTAATTGACGGTAAAGTATGTACTTATATATTTTATTTAAAATATTTTTATCGCTATTTTCTAAATACTCCTTTGCCTTCAATTCCACATTATCCATATCCTGCATTATGGATAATTCCTTAGACCAGTTTTCATCAATAGGTTCTGTTTTAGCCATGATTTCTAGTACTTTATTTATATTTTCTGCATTCACAGCCAAGGAAAATTCCTGCATTTCATTAGGTAAATTTAAACCTATTACTGCTAATACTTCTGAAAAACTTAATTCTTCTTCTGTATCTTCGATATAAAATACTAAATCCTTTTCGTCTCCTAGAAGCAGTTCGCATGTTTTTTCACAGGAAAGTCCCACACCACATAATTCTACATCATCAATCATTGTAAAAAATCTTGGGTGCATAGTGCAGATTTCACAGATATTTTCTTCGCCTATATTTAAAATTATTTTGCACAGACCATTTTTCTGCAAGAATGGACAACGTTCATCCTCTGTTAATTTAAAGAAATAGCTATCTTCATTTTTTCCGATGTTCTGCCGTATCTCCGCCCCCAGCTCTCCTGTCATTGCAAGATATTTCCCAGCAGTTTCCTCGTCAATGTCTATCTCCCAGCCCTTACAGCAGCTATGTTTGCATTTATCTGCCTTGCAAAGAAAATTCTTATAAAATTTTGGAAATATACTCAGCATATTATTTTGCCTCTGCCCAGTTTTTGCCAATGTTAATATCTATGGATAATGGTACTGCCAGCTCTGCCGCCTTTTCCATCGCTTCAGTAAGAATTTCCTTTATCCTTGGAATTTCGCTTTCCACGACCTCAAGCACAAGTTCATCGTGTACCTGCAAAAGAATCCTGCTCTTTAAATCTGCTTTCTTCATCAGCTGATATGCCCTTATCATGGCAATCTTGATAATATCTGCCGCAGTTCCCTGAATTGGAGTATTCATAGCCATACGTTCAGCAAGGCTTCTTATATTGAAATTACTGCTTCCTAATCCTGGAAGTTCTCTCCTTCTGCCGTACATGGTTTCTACAAAGCCGGCTTTTTTTGCATTTTTAATCGTATCATCAAGGAAATTCTTAATGCCCGGACATTTCTTGAAGTAGCTTTCAATATATCCTGCCGCTTCTCTTCTTGGAATTTTTAAGTCCTTCGCCAAACCGAAATCACTAATACCATATACAATACCAAAATTAACAGCCTTAGCATTTGTTCTCATGCGTGGTGTAATATCGTCAATAGGCACGTTGAATACCTCTGCCGCAGTTCTTGCGTGAATATCCTCGCCTGCCTTAAACGCCTTAATGAACGCCTCATCACCTGACATGGAAGCCAGTACTCTCAGCTCAATCTGTGAATAGTCTGCTGAAAGGATTGCATCATAGCCTTCACCCGGCTCAAAAACAGTACGTATCTGTCTGCCTATTTCGGTACGCACAGGAATATTCTGGAGATTTGGATCAGAACTGCTGAGTCTGCCTGTTGCAGTTACCGTCTGATTGAAGCTGGTATGAATACGCTTTGTTTCATCGTCAATCAATTCGCCCAAGCTGTCTAAATAGGTATTTTTCAATTTAGCCAGTGTACGGTAAGCAAGAATCTTGTCGATAATAGGATGTGACTCCCGAAGCTCCTCCAATACATCTGCATTAGTTGAATAGCCTGTCTTAGTCTTTTTCTTCACTGGAAGCTGTAATTTTTCAAAGAGAATTTCTCCCAGCTGTTTTGGTGAATTAATATTAAATTTAGTTGCCGCCAGAGTATAGATTTCCTGCTCTAAGATACCTACCTCACGGCCTATAATCTCGCCCTGCTCTGCCAGTCTTTCCTTATTTACCTTAATGCCCAATCCTTCCATTGAAGCCAGTACCTCGACCAGCGGAAGTTCTATTTCGGTATAGAGCTTTTTCAGATTTAATTTCTCCAGCTTTTCTTCCATAACTGCCGAAAGCTTTACCAGCATAGCACTATCCCATTTTAGCTTCTTAAAGGTCATTTCCTGCTTTTCAGCCTCACTCAGCTTCTTTTTGGCAGTAAATTCCTCTGCTCCTGTATCTTCCTGCAAATAAGCCTCTACTAAATCAGTCAGTTCATATTTTCCAGTAGAAGGATTTAAGATATACCCCACCAATTCTAAATCGCATACTTCGCCCTTCAGTACCAGGCCTGCATGATAGGCTGATTTTAAATTGTGAACGTTCTTCTTTATCTTTTCATTCTGCAAAATATCCTCAAAGGAAAACCAGCTGAAATCGTCTGCCGTCACATGGTAGTACTCTTTGCCATCAGAAACAGCCGCCCCCATTACCTTTACATGAGGAACCTTTCCTTCGTACTGAAAAGCCACCCACAGCTCCTTTGCCGTTTCAATATTTTCATCCCACATTTTAAATTCAGGCAGGCTAAATTCCTTTTTTTCCTCTATTGCTGAAAGTATATCCCCTGCTTCCATATTTCTGTCAAGATACAGGCTGACATTCTTCATAATAGAACGCATAGCATACTTACTGTAGAAAGCCAATACCTTTTCCCTGTCTGTCTTTATGCGGAAGGCTTCTGCTTCGTACTCAATAGGAGCATTCTGGTCAATACGTGCCAGCTTCTTGGACATGAGTGCCTGCTCAGGGTAATCTCTTACACCTTCCTTTACCTTCTTGCCTGAAAGCTCCGCCCCATGAGAAAGAACCTCTTCTACGGAACCATACGCCGCAATCAGCTTAATAGCAGTCTTTGGGCCGATACCGGGAATACCGGGAATATTATCTGAGGTATCACCCATCAATCCCTTTAAATCTACAAGCTGAATAGGAGCAAGACCGCCGTATTCCTCTGCAAAGGCTTCCTCATTCCATTCCTGCAAATCGCTGGTGCCCTTTTTGGTATAGAGTACATTCCTGTTTTCACTTATAAGCTGAAGTGCGTCCCTGTCCCCCGTTACGATAAAAGCTTCACAGCCTGCTTCAACAGCCTTTCTTGATAAAGTACCTAAAATATCATCAGCCTCGTAGCCTTCCATCTCACGAAAAGCAATGCCCCAGCTTTCAGCCATTTCATGAAGCAGTGGAATCTGTGATTTCAGTTCCGGTGGTATAGGCTTTCTTGTTCCCTTATAATCCTCGAAAATCTCATTTCTAAAAGTTTTCTTGCCCTTATCAAAGGCAATAACAAGATAATCAGGATGCCATGTATCTAAAAGCTGAATCAGCATATTGGAAAAGCCGTAAATAGCATTGGTATACTCTCCCGTAGGTGCTTTCATCATCATCTGTATGCCATAAAATGCCCTGTAAAATAAACTGCTGCCGTCAATTATAATAAATCTTTCCTTCAAGATAATTCCCCCTAAAAAATAAAATATATATAACTATTTCCACCAAAGCCCCAAAAATCCTGCTTTTGCCCAAAAGAAAAAGCATCTGCCACCCAATCAGATAACAGATACTTCTATTCTTCGTTAATTGCTATTTATCTCTGCTGAAAGCTATGACGCTCATTTCTTGGTTTCTGAACTGTATTGTTACCTATAAAATCTGGCTTACTGACTTCATTCTCTGTCTTTACCTCAGCCTTTACAGGTTCTTCCTTAACTGCTTCGGTTTTAGCTTCAGGCTCTACAGCATTATTCTCTGCTACATCATTTACAACATTCCCTGTTGCAACGGATGTATTCACAGATTCAGTCTCAACATTAGTTACAGGTACAGGAGCAGTAATTTCCTGTGGCTTCTCAGAAACAATCTTGCCATTCAGACTGTAAACACCATCAGCGAAACCGCCCTGCATACCAAAGAGTGTATAAACATCATCACTGTTGATGAAAAGCTGGTTCTTGAAATTCTGTGCTACTGCCTTGCCATACTTGCTGACAAGAATGCCGTTATTCGTATTGAGGGCAATACCGCTAGACTCTGCTATTGAAATTGCTGGCAAATAGGTAATACCATCACGTACAACAGCCTTGCCGGATATTTTCTTCTTGTTTACATAGATTGGATATGCCTTTGCAATGAAGGTTGGATTGCCATCAGCTGACTGAATTTTCTCTGCAATATCTTCATCACTGACAAAAGCATCCACGCCGAAGCCCTTCAGCCATGTATTGACATCATTGTTAGTAAGTGGCTGCCAGCCGTAGCCGTCAGGATAAATGTAATATACAACGGTATCATCAGCAGCTTTTTCTACTACCACACGATTGTAGGTAATATCTACAGGTGTTTCCATAGCTACCAGCTCAAACAGTTCCTCTACATCTTCCTCATGCATTCTTATACAGCCATTGGAAGCGTAAGAGCCAATACTTGAATCACGGTTTGTACCATGAATACCATAGTTACCGTAAATACCCATCCAGCGGTATCCTAAAGGACAGGCAGGGCCAGACTCAATTGATTTTCCAGTAGAAGGGTCTGTCCAGGTAGGATTGTACTCCTTATCCACTATTCTGTAATAGCCTACAGGTGTAGGAGTGCTCGCTTTGCCCACCGCAATAGGATAAAGTCTTGTCTTAACACCCTGATTGTACAGGTAAAGCCCCCTGCTGGCAATATTAATAACAATACGTTTGCCTTCCACCTCTGGGTACTGATTTGGGCTGGCTACAATAGCTTCAGAACCAAGCGCAGCGTTGTTATCATCTACGGTAACAGCGGAGGCTATGTTCCCCACGCTAAAGACGCCCATCAGTCCACAAAGAACTGCAGAAGTTAAAAACTTTCTTACATCCATGATTAAAACTCCTAAAATATATAAAAATATAAAATAAATAATAACTACACTAAAGACCCCTCACGAAGCCGGTTATCCAGCTCCATGAGAGGATTATTTTTATTTTATGCGGATTGTGAAGCTTCTTCCCTTATGCGCAGGCTGTAACGCTTAAAACGGTACCACAGCATAGGACATACCAGGAAAGGAACACCTACTAAAAGTGTTTCACGCAAATCATCTGTAAAGAACATTACCAAAAGACAGAATATCTGAATCCAGATACCAAAATAAGTAACGTATGGGAAAAATGGTGTCTTGTAACGAAGTGTATCCACCTTTCCCTCTCTCTCCATCTTACGGCGGAATCTGAGCTGACTCCAGCAGATAGAAATCCATGCAATAGCACCAGTAAAGCCGGAAAGAGCCAAAAGATAAGTATAGGCAGTCTCGCTGGTATCAAAGCTGTAAATCAGGATGATGAGCCAGCAGGAGACAATAGAAGCCAGTACAGAATTACCTGGCATACCATTTTTGTTGAGCTTCGCTAATTTCTTAGGAGCCATACCCATAGTAGCCAAAGAGTACATAGCACGGCTACAGCCATAAAGACCGGAATTAGAGCAGGAAAGAGCAGCAGTCAGTACTACAAAAGCAAAGAATGCACTGAAATTTTCCAGACCATAATTTGCCAGAGCCACCGCAAAGACACTCTCATCAATTCCCGCCTGATCCCAAGGCAAAATGGAAACCAACAAGGAAATTGGGATAATGTACAGAGCGATGATACGCCATGTTACATTGCGGACAGCTATAGGAATGCTCTTTTCTGGATTTTCACATTCACCAGCGGCAAGACCAATAATCTCCGTACCCTGGAAATTTACCAGAATGATAACCATAGTCATGATGATTGACCAGTAGCCATTAGGAGCAAAACCGCCACTGCCTAAAAATATAGAAGTACCAAGGTATCCCTGATCACCAATAACACCAGTCACAATAAGCAGACCAATGATAGTGAATGCCACCAGAGCCACAATTTTGATAATCGCCAGCCAAAACTCGCTTTCACCAAACTTGTTGACGTGGAACAGGTTCACCGCCGTTACTAAAAGTCCAAACATTACCGCCCACCAAAGCGTACTTACCTCCGGCATAAAGTTATTCATGATTATACCGGCTGCAATCATCTCCGAGGGCACATAAGAAACCCAGGTCATCCAATAAGACCAGCCCATGCCACAGGCAAAAGTTGGTCCGATATGGTCCTTCGCATAATTTACGAAAGACCCTGAAATAGGCTGAGCTACTGCCAGCTCCGCCAGACAAAGCATAACGCACAAGACGATTACGCCACCTAAAAGATAGGCCAATATAGCCGCAGGACCTGCTTGTTCCAGCACATAGCCGGTGCCCAGGAAATATCCGCTGCCAATGATTCCTCCTAAAGAAATCAATTGCAGATGGCGGTTCTTCAGACCTCTGTTCATCATTGGTTCCTTTTCCACTACCTCTTAACACAACCTTTCATCACGGAGATTCCCCCGCCGAAATAACATTATTTAAGGTATGCTTAAACAATAGAATAATAATAGCACTTTTCTTCCTAAATTACTACTGTTTTTTTATAAAAATACAATATTTTTTCTACTACAAAAATTTTTGGAAAAGTGTTATACTTTACAAGTAATATTTTATGAAAGGATGATTACTATTAGTACTGATAATCAGGATACCAGAAAAAATTTTTTGTGGCTGCTCTTTAAATCCACATTCCTAATAAGTGCCTTTACAGTCGGGGGCGGTATGGTGCTGATACCTCTTATGAAGGCAAAATTTGTCGATGAATACCACTGGATTGATGATAAGGAAACACTGGATTTAGTGGCTATCGCTCAGTCCCTGCCTGGTATAATGGCCTGCAACTCTGCAATCATGCTTGGCTATCGCATGGGCGGACTTACTGCCGCACTTACAGCCCTGCTGGCAACAGTTCTGCCACCACTCATCTTCCTCACCATCATATCAATTTTCTATGATGCCTTTGCCAGCAACGAATACGTACAAATGATCCTAAAAGGTATGCAGTGCGGTGCTACAGCTATCATTATAAACGTGGTTATCGGACTCCTGCAAAAACAGTTAAAAAAGAAATTGGTACTGCCTATGGTAATATTGGTGGGTACATTTATAGCAAATTACTTCTTTGGCATAAATCTCATGTACTGTATTCTAGTTGATGCCATTATTGGTGCTCTTGTCATGCGTGAGCCAAAGTATAACGACTAATGATTGAGGGCGTTATAACTAAGAAAGGACTATAAAATATGGAATGTCTTTTACTATATATAGAATTTTGTAAAATCGGTCTTGTTTGCGTGGGGGGCGGTTATGCTTCCATGCCTCTTATTCAGGCAGTAGTTGTCGACCAATATCACTGGATGACCATTCCCCAGTTTATAGATATCTTCACAATTTCCCAGATGACTCCAGGCCCTGTCGGCGTAAATGCCGCTACCTTCTGTGGTACAAGAGTAGCAGGACTTCCCGGCTCAATTGCGGCTACCGCTGGCTTTGTGACACCATCCTTCTTCCTCTGCATTTTCGTAATGTACCTATTAAAAAAGTATGGCGAAATCACTCTAATAAAAGGCATACTAAACGGCCTGCGCCCAGCAGTAGTAGCACTTATCTGTGTAGCAGGACTAAGCTTCGTATATTTGGCTCTTTGGAACTCAGAAACCTTCCCTGCTGATTTGGGAGCCTTTGACATGAAGGGAGCCATCATCCTAGTGCTGGCACTAATAGCCATTCGCAAAAAAATAGGAGTCATAAAGCTTCTTTTCCTCTCAGGATTATTAGGCTTATTGCTTGGATTAGCAGGATAATATTCACAAATATATTGCAAAAGTATTCTTTTAGATGTATAATGTAATAAAATAGGAGGCGATTTTATGGCTATGGCAACACTTACAACTAGATTAGATCCAATTGACAAGATGCGTTTTGAATATTTCTGTTCAGAAGTAGGCATGACCTGCAGTACCGCCATCAATATGCTGGTAAAGCATGTTTTAAAGAACGGTCAAATGCCTATTATATCCTGCGACCATATTCCAAATGAAGAAAC
>CALZDE010000064.1 GCA_945637225.1 uncultured Selenomonadaceae bacterium | reverse complement strand
AGCCCTGGCGGTGTTGTAACTGCTGGTATGGCTATTTACGATACAATGCAGTATATTAAGCCAGATGTTTCTACCATCTGCATTGGTCAGGCAGCAAGTATGGGTTCTCTCCTGCTGACTGCTGGTGCCAAGGGCAAGCGTTATGCTCTGCCAAATTCCCGCATTATGATTCATCAGCCATTGGGTGGTGCTCAAGGTCAGTCTACTGATATTCAGATTCAGGCTCGTGAGATTCAGCGCCTCCGTGAAACTTTGACCCAGATCCTGGTTGACCACACTGGTCAGGACTTTGATAAGCTGATGGCAGATACTGAGCGTGATAATTTCATGAGTGCTCAGGAAGCTGTTGATTATGGTCTGATTGATAAGGTGGTTACTCGTCCTGAGGCGGCTAAATCTGTTGAGGCAGATAAGGAAGCTTAAGGGGGACTATTCATGAAGTTTGGTGAAGAAAATGCTAAGAAGCCTCGCTGCTCATTCTGTGGCAAGGACCAGAGTCAGGTCAGAAAGCTTGTAGCTGGTCCAAGTGTATTTATCTGTGATGAATGCATTGACCTCTGTAATGAGATTATCGAGGAGGAACTTACCCTTGAACCAATTCCTGAGGAAATGGACGAGGTTCCAAAGCCAAAGGAAATCAGGGAAATATTAGATCAGTATGTAATCGGTCAGGACGAGGCCAAAAAGACCTTGTCCGTAGCCGTTTACAATCATTATAAGCGTATAAACTTTCAGCAGGGCAAGAAGGATGATGTAGAAATACAGAAGTCCAATATTCTTATGTTAGGTCCTACTGGCAGTGGTAAGACACTGCTGGCTCAGACCTTAGCCCGCATATTGAAGGTGCCATTTGCTGTGGCAGATGCGACTACTCTTACAGAGGCTGGCTATGTAGGCGAGGATGTAGAGAACATTCTTTTGAAGCTTATACAGGCAGCGGATTACGATATTGAAAAGGCACAGAGAGGCATTGTTTATATTGATGAAATAGATAAGATTGCCCGTAAATCTGAGAATCCTTCCATTACTCGTGATGTTTCTGGTGAGGGCGTACAGCAGGCACTGCTGAAAATTCTGGAGGGCACTGTTGCTTCTGTTCCACCTCAGGGCGGACGTAAGCACCCACATCAGGATTTCCTGCAGATTGATACCACAAATATTCTCTTTATCTGTGGTGGTGCCTTTGCTGGCATTGAAAAGATTATACAAAAGCGTATTGGCAGCAAGGTCATGGGCTTTGGTGCTAAGGTTGCTTCTAAGCAGGATATGAACATTGGTGAGACACTTCGCAAGCTGGAGCCAGAGGATTTGTTAAAGACAGGTCTTATTCCAGAGTTTGTGGGTCGTCTGCCAGTAAATGTTACCTTAGACCAGCTGGGCGAGGATGCTATGGTGCGTATTTTGGCTGAGCCTAAGAATGCATTGGTTAAGCAGTTCCAGCGTCTTTTGGAAATAGATGGTGTTAAGCTGACCTTTGATGAGGAGGCATTGCGTGCCATTGCTCAGGAAGCGCTGAAGCGTAAGACAGGAGCTAGAGGCCTGCGCTCTATCATTGAGCGTATTATGCGTAATGTCATGTACGAGATTCCTTCTCAGGAAGGCGTAACAGCTTGCCGTGTGACTAAGGATGTAGTGCAGGACCGCAAGGAGCCAGTATTAAGCTATAGTAAACGCCGCAGCCATAGTAAGGAAGCAAGCGCATAAATTTAGTAATTTATAAGGGGCTGTGTATGCAGTCCCTTATTTTAAATATACCTTCATTAAGGAAGGAGTAAAAATATGATTCAGACAAAGACTTTACCCTTTGTACCTTTACGTGGGTTATTAGTTTTACCTTATGTTATGGTACATCTTGATATTGGCAGGGAATCTTCTATAAACGCTATTCAGTATGCCATGAATGAGGATAAATATATCTGTTTAGCGGCACAGAAGAATGCTGATGAAGAATTTCCTTCTGCTGATGATATTTATAAGGTAGGTACCATAGTCGAAGTAAAGCAGATTATGAAGCTGCCAGAGGGCAACATGCGAGTGCTGGTAGAGGGTGTACGCCGAGCTACTATTCTTGATTATGATGACAGCAGTGCAGATTTTATTCAGGTAACTGTTGAAGAGCATGAGGATCATGTCGATGAAGATTCTCTGGAGTTGGAGGGGCTTACTCGTGCGGTTGTCAGCCTTTTTGAAAAATGGGTAAAAATCAGCCGTAAAATGCCTGAAGATGCTATAGTTTCTGTTTCGCTTATGTCCGATTACGGTCGTTTGGCAGATTTGATTTCCAGCCACCTAAATATTACCTTAGAGCATAGGCAGGAGCTTTTGGAGTGTATTGACGTCAAGGACAGATTAAATGCACTTTACCAGACACTCGTAAGAGAGATTGAAATTCAGGATGTTGAGAAGAAAATCAGCAGTCGGGTAAAAAAGCAGATAGAGAAGCTTCAGAAGGAGCATTATCTCCACGAGCAGATTCGTGCAATTCATAAGGAATTAGGCGATGATGAATTAGCTGATGTGGAGGATTTCCGCAAGCGTTTAGAGGAAGGCGACTACCCAGAGGAAATGGTGAAGGTTGTCAACCGTGAATTAAAGCGTATGGAGCGAGTTGGCGGTAACTCCAGTGAAAGCGGTGTAATTTATACATATGTAGATACACTTCTCAGCCTGCCATGGAATACAAAGACTGAAGACCATATAGATATTGCGGCGGCTACAAAGGTGCTGGATAAGGACCATTATGGACTGGAGAAGGTAAAGGAGCGTATTCTTGATTATTTAGCTGTCCGCAAGCTGAAAAAGGATATGAAATCCCCAATTCTCTGTCTGGTAGGTCCACCGGGCGTAGGTAAAACCTCTTTGGCGGGTTCTGTTGCCAAGGCAATAGGCAGAAAGTTTGTCCGTGCATCCTTAGGCGGTGTTCGTGATGAAGCAGAAATTCGTGGTCATCGCCGTACTTATATCGGTGCTATGCCTGGCCGTATTTTGGAAGGTATCAAAAAGGCGGGAAGCAGTAATCCTGTATTCCTCTTAGACGAAGTAGACAAGATGGCTTCCGATTATAAGGGCGACCCAACATCTGCATTATTAGAGGTATTAGACCCAGCTCAGAATAATACATTCAGCGACCATTATGTAGAAGTACCTTTTGACCTTTCTGATGTATTGTGGATTGTAACTGCAAATGATTTAGGCGAAATTCCACGTCCGCTTCGTGACCGTATGGAAATTATCAGCCTGTCAAGCTACACCGAGGTAGAAAAGCTGGAAATTGCCAAGCGTTACCTCTTTGCCCGTCAGAGAGCAGAAAATGGCTTAACTTCTAAGCAGATTCATTTAGGTGCAGGCGTAATTCAGAAGCTGATTGCGGAATATACCCGTGAGGCTGGTGTCCGTGAGTTAGAGCGTGTCATTGGCAAGGTATGCCGTAAGGCCGCTAGAAATATTGTGGAAAATGAAGAATTGGAGAAGGTTTCTGTCAGCGTAAAGAATCTTACAGATTATGCTGGCAAGGTGAAATTCCCTCAGCAGAAGGCAGACAGAAAGCCGGAAATTGGTCTTTGCACAGGTATGGCATGGACTCAGGTCGGCGGTGATACTCTCCCAACAGAAGTAAACATTTTCCCAGGCAAGGGCAGACTGATTCTCACCGGCAAATTAGGCGATGTGATGAAGGAATCTGCACAGGCGGCACTTTCATATATCAGAAGCCGTCAGGAGGAATTAGGCTTAGACCCAGAATTCCATGAAAGACTGGATATTCACGTACATTTCCCAGAGGGTGCAGTGCCAAAGGATGGACCATCAGCAGGTATTACCATGGCAACAGCTCTCACCTCTGCGCTTACTCGTCAGAAGGTAAGAAGCGATGTGGCTATGACCGGTGAAATTACCATTCGTGGCCGTGTGCTGGCTATTGGCGGTTTGAAGGAAAAAGTATTAGCCGCTTACCGTGAGGGTATGAAAACAATTATCCTGCCTTATGAAAATGAGAGGGATATTGAGGAAATACCAGAGACAGTACGTGAAAAGCTGGAATTTGTGCCTGTAAAGCATATTGATGAAGTTCTGAAGGTGGCTTTAATGGGAAAACCAGACCCTATAAAACTGCCAAAAGAGGAAAATTTTCATGATTGAGGGCGTTATAAAGACGAAAAGTAAAAGGATAGAGCCATGAGTGAAAATAAAGAACGTGTAATTATCACCCAAGGTAAATATCTGGCATCGGCTGTAAAAAAGGAGCAGTACCCTGAGGAAAGACGTAAGGAAATAGTTTTCATAGGCCGTTCCAATGTGGGTAAATCTTCCTTGATAAATTCTTTAACGCGGGTAAGAAATCTTGCTCGCGTTTCCAGCCAGCCTGGCAAGACTCAGACCATTAATTTTTATGACATTGGTGCAAAGATTGAAGGTGTAGAGGAACGTCAGGATTTTTACCTTGTAGATTTGCCTGGTTATGGTTATGCTAAAACCGGAGCAGAGCGCAGAAAAATATGGAGCAAGTTTATTAATGAATATCTTCTAAACTCAGAGGATTTGCAGTTTGTCTGCCAGCTGATAGATGTGCGCCATGAGCCAATGAAGTCTGATGTAGAGATGTTCAACTGGCTGGTTGAAAATAATATACCTGTACTGATTATCGCTACAAAGTGTGATAAGATTGGTAAAAATGCTGTCAACAGCAGTATCAGCCGTATCAAAAAGACCCTTGGTGTACCGGAGCTTGATGTCCTGCCTTATTCTTCTCTAAAAAATGAGGGCAGGGCAGAGCTTTTGGACGTAATTGCCAGCTGTTTGGCAGAGACTGACGAAGAAGAATAAATATGTTGCCACAGCAATAGTGAATGAGTTACAAAGATGAATCTAATTCATTTTTTCCTTGACGTTAATGGTGTTTTTCTGTTAGAATATATGTAGTGTATATTTTAGTGTGAGGGAGAATGCTATGTACAAGCTGACAGATTTTGACAAGGAACTGCTGAATATTCTGCAAGGCAATATTCCTTTGGTATCCCGTCCTTTCGCTTATATGGCGGAAAAGCTGGGGTGCGGGGAAAATGAAGTCATTGAGGAAATTAACCTTTTAAAGCGTGAAGGCTATGTGCGCCGTATAGGTTCTTTCTTTAATTCAGATAAGCTGGGCTATCGGGGAACACTGGTAGCTTTGAAGGTAAAGAGGGAGCTTATGGAAGAAACCGCTCTTTTTGTTAATAAATATCCAGGTATTACCCACAATTATGAGCGTGAGGGTGAATACAATTTATGGTTTACTTTGCTTACGCCGGATGATGAAGTACGTCAGAAAATAATGGATGAAATTACTTCATTGCCTGGTGTAGAAAAGTATATGGATTTAAGTGCTAGAAGAAAATATAAGATAAATGTGCAGTTTATGCTGAAATAAGGGGGAAATATCATGCTTAGCGAGGTAGATAAGAAAATTGTACGGGCTATGCAGGGTGATTTCCCTATTGTAGCAGAGCCATACAAAAAGATTGCTGAGGAAGTGGGTATCACTGAGGAAGAGCTTTTGGCGAGATTAGAGCAGTTTCGTCAGGATGGTACCATCAGAAAATTTGGGGCAGTTTTAAAACATCGTGAGGTAGGCTTTGCGGCTAATGTTCTTTGCGTATGGGTGGTACCAGAGGAAAGAATGGATGAGGTTGCGGCTAATATGTGCAGTCATATGGCAGTAACTCATTGTTACGACAGAAATACAACACCAGACTGGCCATATAATTTCTATACCATGATTCATGGCAGCAGCAGGGAAAACTGTGAGGAAATAGCGGCACAGCTGGCAGAGGAAAATAATCTTAGTCAGCGTACTATGCTTTATACTGGCAAGGAATGGAAAAAAACATCAATGCGTTATTTTTGCGAATGATGTGTTTAGGATACGGAACTATTTAGGAGAGAAAAGAAATGCTTGAGTTAAAAGACATTGTGTATCAGGTAGAGGAAAATAATGCCGCTAAAAGTATTATTGACCATCTTGACCTGACTATCGGTGATGGAAAATTTATTGTTATTACTGGTCCAAATGGCGGTGGCAAGTCTACCTTGGCGAAAACCATCATGGGCATTAATCATATTACCAGCGGTCAGATTTTATTTGACGGAGAGGATATTACTGAGAAGAATATTACAGAGCGTGCTAAGATGGGTATCAGCTTTGCTTTCCAGCAGCCTGTTCACTTCAAGGGTATCAAGGTAATTGACCTGCTTCGTCTGGCTACTGGCAACAAGACACTTTCTGTAGCTAAAGCATGTGAGTATCTTTCCAAGGTTGGTCTTTGTGCAAAGGATTACATCAATCGTGAGGTTAATTCCTCTCTTTCCGGCGGTGAGCTGAAGCGTATCGAGATAGCAACTGTTTTGGCACGTGGCACTAAGTTTTCCATTTTTGACGAGCCAGAGGCTGGTATCGATATTTGGAGCTTCCAGAGCCTTATTCAGGTATTTGAGAATATTCGTGAAACCATCAACGGTACGGTTTTGATTATTTCCCATCAGGAACGCATTCTGAATATTGCGGATGAGATTGTTGTTATCGAAAATGGCAAGGTGAAGGAGCATGGCCCTAAGGGTGAAATTTTACCAACTCTTTTGGGAACTGCCGCTGCTGTAAATGCCGCTTGTTCAAAACTGATTAAGTAAGGAGGAAGCACCAAGATGTTAGATAAAATTCAAATGCAATTGCTTTCTGAGGTAGCTGACCTTCATGGCGTACCAGAGGGAGCATACAATATCCGCGCTAATGGCGAGAAGGCAGCACGTAATACTACTGCTAATATAGACATTATTACCAAAGAGGATAAAAGCGGTATAGACATTAAAATCAAGCCGGGCACTAAGAATGAAAGTGTTCATATTCCTGTTGTTCTGAGCAAGAGCGGTATCAAGGAAACAGTTTACAATGATTTCTACATCGGTGATGACTGTGATGTAATTATCGTAGCAGGCTGTGGCATAGATAACTGCGGTACTCAGGATTCTCAGCATGATGGCGTACATAGATTTTTTGTAGGTAAAAACTCTAAGATTAAGTACGTAGAAAAGCATTATGGCGGTGGAGACGGTACAGGCAAGCGTATCTTAAATCCAGTAACCGAGGTTTATCAGGAAGAAAACAGCTACGTAGAAATGGAAATGGTACAGATAAAGGGTGTAGACAGCACAGTCCGTACCACAAAGGCAGAGCTTGCAGCCGGTGCAACCATGATTGTAAGAGAGCGTTTAATGACTCATGGCGAGCAGTCAGCAACCAGTGTATATGAGGTTCAGTTAAATGGCGAAGGTTCCAGCACTGATGTAATTTCCCGTTCAGTAGCTAAAGACAATTCTGAGCAGATATTTGAAGCGGCTATTATTGGTAATACAAAGTGCAGCGGTCATGCAGAATGCGATGCAATTATCATGGACAATGCACATGTAGTAGCAGTACCAAAGCTTGACGCAAAGAATGTAGATGCAGCCCTTATCCATGAAGCTGCAATTGGCAAGATTGCCGGTGACCAGCTCATTAAGCTTATGTCATTGGGACTCACAGAAGCAGAGGCAGAGGAACAGATTATAGGCGGTTTCCTGCGTTAAAATTAAAACATCAGCACCTCATTACTTAGTTAGTGGGGTGTTGTTTTATTGCGATAGATGTGCTATGATATTGTTAGGACAGAAAAGAATGGGGGCGGTTGAAGTGGAGAAAAAACCTTTACCAGTAGGCAGGAAAGATATAGAAGATGTTATTGAACGTGGCTGTTATTATGTAGATAAAACTTTATTTATAAAGGAAATAATAGATAGTGCGGCAGAGGTTACTTTATTTACAAGACCTAGACGTTTTGGCAAGACAATGAATATGTATATGCTGAAGCGTTTCTTTGAATGCGATATGGACAGCAAGGGAGAAATTATAGACCATAGTAAATGCTTTAATGGCTTAAAGATAATGTCGGCAGGGGAAAAATACAAGGAACATATGGGAAAATATCCAGTTATTTTTCTTACATTGAGCGGAGCAAAGGCTCTTACCTATAAGGATTGTATTCGTTCTTTGAGAAATGATATTGTTAATGAATTGGTACATCATGCGTACCTCTTGCAGTCTGAGAAGATAAGTGAGAAAGAAAAAGAACAGTTTTCTTATTATTATTGGGAAAAGACAGAATCAGATGAGGAATATACAGATGCATTACTTTTTTTATCTAGCTTACTGTATAAACATCATGGATTAAAGCCGTTTATTCTTGTAGATGAGTATGATGTGCCTTTACAAAATGCAATGCTGAATGGATTTGGCAAAGAGATGACTTCTTATATCAGACGTTTATTTGAAAATGTTTTTAAGAAAAATCCGTATCTTGGTAAAGGTATAATAACTGGCTGTCTTAGGGTGACAAAGGAATCTATTTTTACTGGCATGAATAATCTTAAAGTCTGCGGAATAATAAATCCTACTTTTAGTGAGTATTTTGGCTTTACGCAAAAAGAGGTAGAAGAGGCACTGAAGTATTATGATATTGCAGATAAACTTCCTGCTGTAAAAAAATGGTATGATGGCTATACTTTTGGCAAGGAAGAAATATACAATCCTTGGAGCATTATCATGTTCTTGGAAGAAACAGTGAAGGATAAAGTAACTATTCCGAAGCCTTACTGGGCGAATACCAGCGGAAATGATATACTGAACAGGATTATGGAATGGTCAGATGAAGATTCGCAGGTCAAAAAGGATTTAGATTCACTATTAGCAGGGAAAACCGTCACAAAGACAATCAATGATTATCTTACTTACAATCAAGTGGATGATACCGTAGAAAATGTATGGAGTATAATGTTCCATACAGGTTACCTCACTATGAAACAGGATTTACATGATGGCAGAATTGAACTATGCATACCAAATGGGGAAGTCTTATTTGCCTTTGAAAGACTGATTGAACAATGGTTCTCAGTTAAGGCAAGCAAAAATGGAGAAGTGCAGAGGAATTTTTGTAAAGCCATAGCAGAAGGTGAAGCAGAGGTAGCAGAAAAAATATTCAGCAGATTTTTGAAAACAACCATATCCCTCAGAGACACCACAACAAAGAGCAGAAAAGAAAATTTCTATCATGGTATGCTTTTAGGCCTTTTAAAGTACAATGCAGGCTGGGATGTAAAGTCTAATGTTGATTCTGGATTAGGCTATGCAGATATAGTATTGTTTGATTATGATAATGAGCTGGGCATCATTATAGAAGTAAAATATGCAGACAGTATTTATAAAATGGAAGAAAGCTGTCATGAAGCTTTGGAACAGATAAATAAAAACCAGTACGAAGAAGAACTTTTGGAAAATGATATTACGCATACAGTAAGATATGGTATCAGTTGTTATAAGAAAAAATGCAGGATAATGAAAATCATAGATTGATTAACGATTGCTAAAAGTAAATATCATTAATGAAGCCGTCAGCTGATTACTGGCGGTTTTCGTTTTTTTAGAGCATTTATCTGTATTTTATTGTTGCAGTAACGTGAACATTATGGTAAAATGTACATATATAATGTACAATATAGGGGGTGAAAAGATGAAAGGTATTTTTGATATAGT
>CALZDE010000063.1 GCA_945637225.1 uncultured Selenomonadaceae bacterium | reverse complement strand
ACTGTATTAAATATAACGACTAAGAGATGTCCCCCACTTCTATAAGTGGCGGGTATCTTATTCTATAAACACGGTGGAGCATATCTCCATCGTCGTTGAAACGCTGTCATAGGAAGAAAATGCTTGTTGCATTTTCATGATTGAGGGCGTTATAAAATACATATTTTATATATTGCGTTACGGAAAGAAATAAGGAGATATTGGAAGATATTTGATGATTTATTATACTAAACGGTGATTTTTCTGTATAAACAACAGGTTTAGGAGAGTGCACTTCAGATTTAGGCTATATGAAGTTTGTTATATGGAGATAAGATGAGTATAATATAGTCATGTTTTATGAAATATTATTTATTTTTACATAGGGGGAAGAAAATGAGTTTATCGGATCATGACTTTGAACGTATTATGATTTGTGCGGCAGAGGCTGGAATCAGCGATGTACACTTTCACCCTGGCGAGCCAGTATTTTGGCGGCGTTATGGTGATTTGTCTCCATTGAGGGAATATGTTCCCTGTGTTGAGGATTTATGGAGAATATTCACTCGTATAACTTCAGATGAGCAGAGGGAAAAATATGTTGATGGAGATGATGTGGATTTTGGCTGGGACTTAGAGCAGTGGCGTTATAGAGTTAATGCCTATCGTCAGAAGGGGAAGCTTTCTTTTGCTTTTCGTACAATTAACCGCATAATTCCAGAGTTAGATGGATTGGGGGAAGCAGGAAAAATAAAGCAGTTTATTGATGAAGAACAGGGGCTTCTGATGATAACAGGAGCAACCAGCATGGGAAAAACAACTACAATGGCGGCATTTATTAATGAGCTGAATATTCATAAGGATTTACATATAGTTACATTGGAGGACCCTATTGAATATATTTATCCACGAGGCAGAAGTATCATCAGCCAAAGAGAACTGGGACAGGATTTTAACAGCTATGAATCAGCCTTAAAAAGTGTTTTACGGCAAGACCCTGATGTTATATGCGTAGCTGAGTTAAGAAGCCGTCAGGTGGCAGAACTTGCACTTTCTGCGGCGGCTACTGGTCATTTAGTGATTACCACCATGCATACTGCAACGGTAAGTGAAGCGTTGGCAAGGTTTGAAAGTATGTTTCCAGCTGAACAGCAGGCACAGATGAGAGGTCTTATGGCATCAGTCCTCTTGGGAATAAGTGCTCAAAAGCTGATTCATAATCCTAAAGGTGGCAGGGTGAGTGCAGCTGAAATTATTGTTGCAAATCAGCCAGTGAAAAATTTAATTCGTACTGGAAAATATGAACAGCTTTTATCTGTCATGCAGTCAAGCAGAAAAGAAGGAATGCAGACCATGGAAATGTCCTTAGAAAACATAGGAAAGTATTTTAATGAGTAGCTTTATCTATCAGGCTGTGGATGGCCAAGGGACAGTTTTTAGTGGCAGTGTAAAGGCTGATTGCAAAGATATAGCGGCGGAATATCTGCTTCAGCAGGAATTATTTATTTTAAAGCTGGATAGGGATTATTGGGGAGAGGTCAGAAGCTTTATTAACAGCGATTTTGATGAAAGAGAATTAATACTTCTTTGCCGTCAATTAACTGTCATGATAAAGTCAGGCATTCCTTTGGGCAATGCTTTTCAGCTTATCAGTCAGACAAGGGAAAAGAGAAATAATAAAAATAAAAAAGACAGGCTTACAGATGTACTAAAGAAAATATTGACAGGATTAGAGAGCGGAAGCAGTTTCAGCCATGTTTTATCTGAAGCAGGTGAGGGGATATTTCCTAAGACAATGATAGCATCAATAGCGGCAGGTGAAGCAAGCGGTATGCTTGATGAGGTATTAGAAAAGGAAACAGCTTCCCTAAGCAAAAGATATCAGAGCAAAAATAAATTTAAAACAGCTATGATTTATCCATTATTTCTTTTATGTACTTCAATTGCGGTAATTACAATAATGCTGATAGCAGTTTTGCCTGTATTTAGCAGTCTGTTTTACAATATGAATGCTTCATTGCCGTTGCCAACAAGAATTATATTAGGGGTAAGTGATATTATAACAAATTATGGAATAATATTTTTTTTCTTAAGTATAATTTTATGTATAGTCATGTATTGGCTGTGGCAGAATGATAAATACCAATTGATCTTTTATAGAAAAATAATGGATATTCCTGTTATGGGCAGATTGCTTAACCGTTTGGAATTACAACGATGGTTAGAGAGTATGTCGTTACTTTTAGCCAGCGGTGTTGTACTTACAGAAAGTATAAGAATATCCTCTGAAGTGATTAATAACAGGTATTTGGGATTAAAAATAAAGGGGATAGAGGTAAGACTAAGACGAGGTGAAACATTATCTCAGATAAGCCGAAGTATTTCGTGTATAGATGATTTTATTATAGAGCTGATGAAGGCGGGAGAAATTTCTGGTGAATTGCCCAAAATGCTATCAGAAGCATCTTTATTGTGCAGTTTAGAAGCAGATAGCTTATTAAAAAGATTAGAAGCTATGGCGGAGCCGACAATTATTCTATTTATTGGTATTACAACAGGTTTTCTTGTTATAAGCATTTTAATGCCTATAATGGAAATGATGACACTTTATTCTTGAAAATAAAAGAGGAATGATAAATGTTTGAATTTAATAAGAAAAAATTTAATTATGATATGGTAGAAAATCAGATGGTAAACAGAGATATGAAAGTTATGGAAAATATACCTGAGAATTTGTACCCTGTGCGCTATGCGACAAAACATCTGAAAAGCAATAAAAATTATAAGAGACGTTTTTGGCTGTTAAGTGATGTGAAGGAAAATGGTTTTTCTATGCTGGAACTGCTTTTATATGCAGGCATTGTATCTATATTAGTGATAATGGCTGTACCTAAATATGATTCAGCTATTGTAACTGCCAATACAGCAAGAGTGCAGGCTGATTTACAGACCTTGGATAGTGCTATTGCCATGTATTATGCAGAAAATGGTGATTATCCTGATGAAATTGGTAAATTAAAGAATTATGTAAAAAATATCGAAGCGGTAACACCGCCTAAGGGAAAGATAAATATCAATGGAGAAGTAAAGTCAATGCCAGCAGAGGTATATAATATTAAGGAAGATGAAGCTAAACTTGGAAGCTACGGTCTAAATGATTTTGGTAATAATAAGGGTATGACTGTTTCATCAGAAAAAACATCATGAAGGAAGATATAGTTTTTAATTTGCAGTTATTGAAAAGTGAACTTTTATTGTGTTCTTTTATAATGCTGATTTTATTTCCTGTACTGGTATGTAATTCAGATATGATTATTGAATGTGTATGGGGCTGTATTTTTACTTTTATTTTAATAATAACTGCTATTATGGATTATAAGTATTTACTGCTTTTTAATAAACTTACCTATACACTCTTTCTGTTAGGTATTATAAAAAATGGTATTGATGGTTTTATTGGTGGAGTGATATTTGGTGGTATTATGCTTTGCATTAAGGGGATAAAACCAGAGGGAATGGGCTGGGGTGATGTAAAATTTGCTATGGGAATTGGCAGTTGGATATATGATGAGGAAATGCTTTTAGTAATGGCGATATCCTTTACTCTGGGAGCAGTATTTTCTTTACTGCTGATGATAGTAAAATGGGATTTTAATTTAAAACAATGTATTCCGTTTGGTCCTTTCCTTTCTGTTGCTGGTTTTATGGTATATATTTTGGGGGATAGGCTATGGGTGTAAGTTTTGAAAAAGGCTTTTCATCTCTGGAATTAATAATATGCTCTTTTATATTATGTCTATCCTTTACTGCACTACTGCCTAAACTTGTTCATACAGACAGGCTTGAGCTGGAATATGAAGCAATACACATGATAAATGATATGCGGTATATTCAAGCTATAGCTGATGTAAAATCTGTTAAGGATAATTTTTCTGGAATAAAATCACTAATGAAGCCTTATATTGTATTAAGCAATAATGGATATACAATCTATTATACTGCTGATGGCAAGGAAAAGAAAAATATAAAATATGCATTTCCGCCTAATATAAATATTTTGAGTTATGGAAAGAAAACATATTATTTTTCAAAGGATTCTGTAACTAATACAATTACTATAGAGCTTGAAAAGAATGGATATATTATTAACATAATAATTGACAGGGCAGGGCGTATCAGACTTGATAAAGGAAACGATAAAGCATGATAAGAAAGAATGGCGAAAATGGTTATATATTGTTAGATGCAGTAATAATATCTTTTTTGTTACTTGCTTTATCATCAGGTATGTATTTTCTTAAAATAAATAGTATTAACAGAATAAATTGTATATCGTCTATTAATGCAGATTATATTGCACAGTATTATTTGGATAGAATGGTATACCTAAATACATTTAATTCAAAATGTACTATCGTATCTGGGGGAGTGTATTATACTGTTCAGGAACGTGTTAAGAATATTATTGCTTATAATGAATATGCACCCAATAGTATTGGTGAGGTAACTGTTTCATGGAAAACAAATAAAAAGGAGCATCATGTAACACTGCAAAGGAAGTGGCGCAGATGATAATAGAGTATATGATATCTTTATCTATAAATATGCTCCTTTTAGGAAGCGGTATTATGCTTATATTGACAGGCACCAAAGATTATATTTATGAAATAGGCGACTGGGATATGGTGTCGGAAATCAGAATGTCTCTTGGACAGATAAGTGATAAGGTACGCTATGGAAATAAAATAATGTGTGACGGAAGTGATTTATGGATAATTTTTTATGATAAGCCTGCTCATATTATTTATAGGGATGAGTATTATTTGAAAAATAATGAGAATGATGGGGAAGGCTATATTTTACATAAGCAATATGATGCAGAAGCCGTAACAGCAACAGGACAGCCATTGACAGGTGATAGCTTTATAGGCAAGGTAGTTATTAATAAACTGAATTTTACTAAAAGTGATGAACATACCTTGAAGATAGAAATTGAAGGAGTGAATAAGCTAAGTGGTCATACTATCAGCCTGGAAACGAATATTTTCTGTTATGGTGAATTTGTTGCAGAGGGGGGATGAAAAAGGCTTTACAGTACTGCCTTTGTTGTGTGGTATTGCTGTTATTGGCTGGTTATCAGGGTGTGTGTATTTATTGGGGAACAATGAAATAAGGTTAGTGAATTATATAAAAACAAAAATAGAAATAGAATCATTTTGTGAGCAGAGTTTAATGAAAACTTCAAAGCTCATTAAGAATAAGGAACTTTCTTTTGATAAAATAGAAAAGGTGGGGAATGAGCCTGTATATACTGGTAATGATAATGGAATAAGCTGTAATGTTTATGCAGTCAAGGAAAATAATAATATTGTATTATTAGGTGCAGGGAGAAAAGAAGATGCCATTGTGAGAATCTATCTTCATTTAATCTGGCAGGAGGATAGCAAAACATGGATACCGCTATATTACGAAAGTTAAAAGATCAAGTAAAAAAGATTATCACGAAGGAAAATGATAATTATATAGGTGTTTATATTAATGATGATGAAATATTCTGCACACAGCTTAGCAAGGATAATACTGGAAGTTTCAAAATTTCTTATGCTGAAAGGATAAATATTGCTGGTAATTCTAGTGAGGACAGGCAATATGCTATAGATGAATTAAAAAATTCATTTTTGAAGGCAGGAATTTCTAATGAAAAAATTATCATGTGTATTGATGAAGAGGATGTTTATTATTATCATAAGGAATTTCCGCCAATAGAAAGCAAAAGACTTGTTTCGGCTATACATTGGGATATAGCATCTAATGTACCTTTTCAGGAAAATTATTTGGAAAGTTTTTATCTGGAAAACTGTGATAAAAATAGTTATCTGCTGGGGGCAGTTGATAAGGGAAATTTAGAAGAAATGCAGGGATTATTTGCTGATAACAATATAGATATAATTTCCTTCGTCTGCAATACGGATAAAAATGTTGTAGCAGGGAACGGATGTGTTATGGTCGATAATGTAAGCTGTCAGCTTCCAGATTATTTATCTGATTACTTTATTGATAATGGGCAACTGCTATCATTGTATGCTTCTTTTGCTGGCTTTTCTTCGCATGGGTTAGAGTTTTCTTTGGAAAAGAAAGAAGGCTATTCATGGGATTATTTGCGGTTAAGTGCCTGTGTAATTATAATTTCTTTTGTGATGATTGCAGTAAGTGCAGGTTTTTCTCTTTGGCAGTATTATGATGTTAAGGCTGATTTTGCTAAGGTAAAGCAGGAATATATTTTAATGTCTGATATATATTCATCTAAACAAAATATGGATGAAGTGAATGAAAAATTAAAACATAAAACCAATATTTTGCAGGAATTATCAAAATCATCATGGCCAGTTTATGCACTTATGGTACATCTTGGCTGTAATACTGGTGAGGGTACATGGCTTACAGATATATCAGCTGAAAGTGACAGGGATATATTATTGAAGGGTGAGGCCATAAGCTATAATAATCTTGTTAAATACTATCAAATGCTGGTGGCAGATAAGGAGTTTTTTACGGGGGGAGCGGTATTAGAAAAATCTGATTTATCAGCTGATGGAAATATAGATTTTAGTATTAAATTAAGGCTTTAGAATATGAAAGAAAAAATTTATGAACACCTTACTGAAAAAGCTACATAGACAAAGGGAATATTATTTATTTTTAGGAAGCTGTTTATTATCAGCTGTGATGATGTCAGTAACATTTTTTGTATATATACCTCAGCTGAATACAGAAAAAGGAGAAATAGAAACAATGTTAGCCGAAGCAAAAGATAAAATAAGGGAGGCTGAAGATTACCGCCAAGCTCATGCCGATTACAAGGCGTATGAGTCAGATATTATGAAAAAGGAGAAATTTTTAGAAGAAAAAATGCCTAAGAAATTAATGCCAGCAAAATTTATGGAAGAAGTACAGCTGATGGCAACGAAGGAACAGATTGAAATTGTAAAATTAGAGCCTGGTGCAGTATCAGCATATGATGATTACTCTAGTCAAAGAGTGGATATGAATGTACATGGAAATTTCTTTCAATTGATGTATTTTCTTAAGGACATGGAAAACAGCAGAATGTTTATTCATGTAGAAAAGGTGAGTATCAGTAATAAAAAGGAAGGGCTGGACTGTCGTTTGGGGGTGAGGATTTTTAGCGAAGCCAGCTGAATAGATAAATTTATTTAATGAAGGAGAAATGAAAAATGACAGACAACAATATTAATAACAACCAGGGGCAGTATCATAAGGGCAGTTTTACTAATTATCAGAAAAAGGATATTACTTACGAAATCAATGAACGTCTGGGAATTATTTCTGAGGATATGAATGGCTGGACAAGAGAACTGAATTTGGTTTCATGGAATGGTGGCAAGGCAAAATTTGATTTGCGTGAATGGAGTCCCGACCACACCCGTATGCGCAAGGGCTTTACATTTAATCATGAGGAAATGGCTAAGGTAAAGGCTATGCTGGAAACCGCAATCTGACAATAAAATAAATTAAACTAGAAAGAGCATCTTGTATTTACAAGGTGCTTTTGTTATAATTATTTATATTATTGCGATGTTTTTCGTGAAAGTGGGGATAAGATGATAGCATTAGCAAGTGATTTTGATGGTACTATTTTTTTTAGCAAGGATAATGTTCCTGACAGTGTTCCATTGAAGCCTGAAAATACAGTTGCGATAAAGGAATTTCATGAAAAGGGAAATTTATTCGGTTTTTGTACTGGCAGAATCCCAGATGATATGATAAAGGATACCGCTAAAGTTGTGGATGCTGATTTTTACATCATGGTAAGCGGTTCTCTTATACTGGACAAGCAGATGAATATAATATTTGATAGTCCTATTGACAGAGAAGCGTTGCAGGGTATTTGTGATGAGTTCAGCAAGTATTCTGATCCTGCTGTTTTAACAAAGGATGATATGTATATAATAGGTGATTCACGCCCTTATGGCATTCATATCAAGTCACTGTCAGAGGTAGAGGGAAAGGTGTATGGTGTATCCCTTGCGCTTAAGGATGAAGCGGAGTCTCATAGGGTAGCTGATGAAATAAAGGCGAAATACGGCGATAAGGTAGAGGCATACCCTAATAATGAATACCTTGACATGGTTGCAAAGGGATGTTCTAAGGGGACTGGCATTGAGTTTGTGAAGGCACATTACGGCATAGATAAGATGTGCGGTATTGGTGATTCCTTTAATGATTTGCCTATGCTCCGTCAGGCGGATACTTCCTTTACTTTTGATTATTCTGCTGAAAAAGTACAGGCAGAAGCAGATTACGTGGTAAATACTGTGGCAGATGCCGTTAAAATACTGCTTAAATAAGCTGAATAAATTTGAAAAATCCTCTTGCAATAGAGTCTGTAATATGGTATTCTATTAAGGTATGTGGGCGGTCCTCTGAACAGGTATCAAAAAATTTCAAGCCTGTCACGAACGTCTGAAATAAGGAGGATACAAAAATGAACATTATTCAGGAATTAGAGAAGGAACAGCTCCGCAATGATATCCCAGCATTCCAGCAGGGTGATACCGTTCGCTGCCAGGTTAAGGTTGTCGAGGGTAATCGTGAGCGTATTCAGGCATTCGAGGGCGTTGTAATCGCTCGTAGCGGTAGCGGTGTTCGTGAGACTTTCACCGTTCGTCGTGTTTCCTACGGTGTTGGTGTAGAGCGTACTTTCCCTGTACATTCTCCACGCCTGGCTAAGATTGAGGTTATGCGTCGTGGCGTTGTTCGCCGTGCTAAGCTGTACTATCTCCGCAAGCTTACTGGTAAGGCAGCTCGTATCCGCGAGAAGCGCTAATCTGCATAAGTATGCAAATTCCAATAGGGGCTGTCTAGGCAGTCCCTGTTTTTTTTAAAAAAGGGGCGTTTTTTATGAGTGATGATAAGAAAGAAGAAGAGGTTTCCTTGGGTGCAGAAATAAAGGACTGGGTAATTTCCATTGTTATTGCAGTTGCTTTGGCTATGTTTATCCGTACTTTTATAGTGGAACTGTACATGGTGGATGGCCCTTCTATGAATCCTACTCTCCAGCATGCTCAGCGTCTGGTTGTAAATAAGTTTGTTTACAGATTCCGTGAGCCAGAGCGTGGTGAGATTCTGATTTTTAAGTTTCCAAAGGATCAGACAAGGGATTTTATCAAGCGTGTTATAGCAGTACCTGGTGATACCATTGAGATTAAGGCAGGTAAGGTTTTCGTAAATGGTGAGCTTCAGAATGAGCCATTTATCCTCAGCAAGACAAGGGGCGATTATCCATTATCTACAGTACCAGAGGGAACTATGTTTGTAATGGGCGATAACCGTAATAATTCCGAGGACAGCCGTTTCCCAGATGTTGGCTTCGTTCCTTTTGAGCTGATTCAGGGCAAGGCAATGCTGGTGTTCTGGCCTCTTGATGAATGGCAGGCTTTACCTTGATTGAGTAAATTTTCTACAATAACATATTGACTTTTTACAGCCTTGATAATTCATACATTGAAATTTCGGGGCTGTTTTGATATACTATATATACTAGTACAGTGGAGGTGAGGATCATGAAATATCCTATTAGCATACAGACTTTTGAAAAAATTATAA
>CALZDE010000062.1 GCA_945637225.1 uncultured Selenomonadaceae bacterium | reverse complement strand
GATTTCCTGCAGAATCAGATTGCAGAGATATTGCAGAGCGGTTCAGATGATATTAATTATGCAGAGTCAGGCCCTACCGTATTTTTGGTTATTGGTGTCAATGGTGCAGGTAAAACTACTACTATCGGCAAGATGGCAAATTACTACAAGTCATTTGGTATGAACGTCATGCTGGCGGCGGCAGATACATTCCGTGCGGCGGCAATTGACCAGCTTCAGGTGTGGGGCGAGCGTACCGGCTGTCCTGTAATTGCTCATCAGGAAGGCTCTGACCCAGCGGCAGTTGCTTATGATGCAGTCAAGGCGGCAGTAGCACGTAAGGTGGATGTACTTCTTATTGACACAGCAGGCAGATTGCAGACTAAGGCAAATCTCATGGAGGAGCTTAAGAAAATCAATCGTGTAATTGACAGGGAAATTCCTGGTGCACCTCATGAGACATTACTGGTTCTTGACGCAAGCAGTGGACAGAATGCTATCAGTCAGGCACAGCTTTTTACCAAGGCGGCGCCAATTTCCGGTATAGTGCTTACTAAGCTGGATGGTACTGCTAAGGGCGGTGTAGTTATCGGCATTAAGTCTGAGCTGTCTATGCCAGTCAAGTGGATTGGTGTAGGTGAGGGCATTGATGATTTACGTCCGTTTGTGGCTAAGGATTTTGCCAAGGCACTCTTAGGAAAAGAAGAATTAAGTAAACAAGGTTAATTTAAAATAAATGGAGGAATGGGAATGGCTAAGGAAGAAAAAACTGGCATTTTGCTGGAAACTGGTACCAATGAATTTGAGATTGTAGAGTTTTTAATTGGCAATGTACATTACGGTATTAATGTAGCTAAGGTACGTGAGGTTATTACCAGAACTGCTGTTACTGAAATGCCACAGGCACATCCTTACATTGATGGTATTTTTACCTTGCGTGGCAAGGCCATTCCTTTGGTAAATCTGCCTCGCTGTCTCAATGTAGATACTGAGCGTCCACCTCGTAACATCATTGTTACCGAGATTAATAACTACGATTTTGCTTTCCTTGTAAATCAGGTAAACCGCATTCATCGTGTGTCCTGGAGAAATATGGAGCCAGCTCCAGAGGTTGGTGACCAGTCACGTGTAGTTGGTATCGTAAAGATGCCTGACCGCATAATTCTCCTTTTGGACTTCGAGACTATTATTGCGGAAATTGCACCAGAGATTAATGAAAAGCTGACTACTGTTGACGAAGCTACTGAGGAAGTTAAGTTAAGCCGTGAGGATATTCATATTGTCTGTGCTGAGGATTCCCCACTTCTTCGTGGTGTCCTTATTTCCACAATGAAGGCTGCTGGTTATGTGAATATTCGTGACTTTATTAATGGTCAGGAAGCATGGGATTATCTCGACAGAATTGCTGAAAATGAGGATGGTCTTGACCATAGGGTTGACCTTATTATCTCTGATATTGAGATGCCACAGATGGATGGTCATCGCCTCTTGAAGCAGGTACGTAATGACCCACGAATGACACATATTCCTTTTGTACTGTTCTCTTCACTTATTTCCGAGGAGTTACGCCGTAAGGGTGATCAGTTAGGTGCCAGCGGTCAGATTACTAAGCCAGAGATTAATGAGCTGATTAATCTGATAGATGATTTGGTACTCAATAAAGGATAATTAAGAATTAGGTAATGATATTGCAATTAGCTGATGTATATGTAAATATTCCAGTCAAGAGCATAGCGCAGTCCTTCACTTATACTGTCCCAGAGGAGCTTAGCCGCTTAGAAATAGGCTGGCGGGTTCTAGTTCCTTTTGGTGCCCAGAAGGTGGAGGGCTTTGTCGTTAATGTGATGACTGTTCAAGAGGGCGAGAAGCTTCCTGACAGGCTTTATAATAAAGGTAAATTAGTAGAATTAAAGAGCATAGAGGCTTTGGTTGATGAAGAACCGTGGTTTCCAAAAAAAGTATTGGAATTAGCTATTTGGATTGCTGATTTTTACCTTTGTTCTCCAGCGGAAATAATGCGTTTATTTATGCCGGGGAAAAGCGGTGTCAGGCTTAAGCTGTGCTATAAGGCCATAGCGGATAATGAGGAGCATATTCTTTTACAAGTAAATACAAATCGTAAGGTTTATGAGGAATTAAAGGAAGGAAAATCTGCTTTGCAGTTAAAGCATAAATTTCCGGAATTTAAGGAACAGATAGATAAGATATTAGAACAGTTATTGCGTTATAATCTGATAAAAAAAGAATATGCTGACAGTAAAAAATTCAGTGAATTAACTGAGCTTACAGCTACACTTTTAGCTTATCCAACAGAGGAACAATTAGCAGGCTTGAAAAGAAGCAAGGCAAAATTGAGACTGCTGGAAATGCTGACAGAAAAGCAGGCTCTTAACAAGGAAATACCCTTTAGTATTCTGCGAAAAATGGGTTTTGCCAATACAACCATACATAATTTAGCGGCAGATGGATTACTAAGGGTTGAAAATAAAAGGATTCTCAGGGACAGCTATCAGGATATGCTGGCTGAAACAGCAGAAAAACGCATTCTTACTGATGAGCAGGAAATTGCTGTAAAGGCTGTTTGTGAGGATATTGATAAAAATGAGAAAAAGAAGCCGTTTCTTTTGCAGGGTGTAACGGGAAGCGGTAAGACTCTTGTTTATATGGAAGCGGCAAAGCATACCAGAAAACAGGGGAAAAATGTAATTGTTTTAGTGCCAGAAATTGCTCTTACAGGTCAATTAGTAAAAAATTTTAAGGAGTATTTTGCTGGTGATATTGTAGTAATTCACAGCCGTCTTTCCCTAAGTGAGCGCAATGATGCTATTGTCAGGGTAAGACAGAATGATGCAGGTATAATTATAGGTGCCCGTTCTGCGCTTTTTACGCCAATTGATGATATTGGTTTAATCATTATAGACGAGGAACAGGATTATTCCTACAAGCAGGATGAATCCCCACGCTATCATGCGAGGGCAGTAGCGGAGCATATTGCAGAATTTCATCAGGCAACTTTAGTTTTGGGCAGTGCGACACCTTCTATGGAAAGCTTTTATAGAGCAGAAATAGGAGAGTATCGTCTGCTTACAATGAAAAAAAGAGTGGGAAACCGCCCTTTGCCCAAGGTTCTTAGTGTCGATATGAGAAAGGAATTATCCATGGGGCGGAGGAATGTAATTTCTCTGGCTATGAAAAATCTTCTTGTTGATACTATGGAGAAAAAAGAGCAGATTATCATTATGCTGAACAGGCGAGGCTTCAGTACATTTGTCATGTGCCGTTCCTGTGGTTATGTAGTAGTCTGCCCCGATTGCGGTATGCCGATGACTTATCATCAGGATGGACGTCTCATGTGTCATCATTGTGATACGCATGCGGAGGTGCCTTCTGTTTGTCCTAAATGCAATAGTAAATATATTAAATTTTTTGGTTCTGGTACAGAAAAGCTGGAAAAGGAATTAGGAGAATTAGTTCCCAATGCCCGTGTTATAAGAATGGACAGAGATACCACTACTGGAAAATTTGCTCATACAGATATTTTGAATAAATTTCGCCGTCATGAATATGATGTTTTGCTGGGAACTCAGATGGTAGCCAAGGGACATGATATTCCAAATGTAACAGCAGTAGGAATTATAAGTGCGGATTCTTCACTTCATATTCCAAGCTTTCGGGCGGCAGAGCAGGTATTTATGCTGATTACTCAGACGGCAGGCAGAGCAGGACGAGGTGAAACACCGGGCAAGGTTATTGTGCAGACTTACAATCCTGAACATTACGCTGTAACCTGTGGTATTGCTCAGGACTATGCAAACTTTTATAAATACGAAATCAGTTCAAGAAAAGAATTGTTTTATCCACCTTTCAGCAGATTAATAAAGCTTGTTTTTCAGGATAAAAAAGAAGATAAAGCTATTAAGAGAGCGAAGGAATTTAAAAATAAATTTGCAGATAAATTCAAAAATAGAAATGATATAATGGCAATGGGCCCAGCGGCAGCCATGATAAGTAATTTTCGTGGGATTTTTCGTCAATGCGTCTTGATTAAAACTTCTGATTTATCTGCGGTACGTGACTTTTTAAGGGAATATGGTTTACATCTTGATAATACGGTAATTATTGATATAGATCCCTTAAGTACAACGTAAATTGAGGAGAAAGTTATGAATGAGTGTCATTTAAAGAATAAATTGCTATCTGCTTATGAATACTTTTCATCAGTAGGTCATACAAAGAATTTAGCAAGGATTCGTCAGTTAGCTAATAAGCTGGCAGAGCGGGAATTTGGCATAGCATTTGCAGGTCATTTTTCAGCTGGCAAATCAAGAATGATTAATTGTCTTTGCGGTGCAGAGCTTCTTCCTTCAAGCCCTATTCCTACCAGTGCCAATTTAGTAAAGGTGCGTGCTGGCAAGGATGAGTATGCAAGGGTTTATTTTCGTGAGGGAAAGGCAAGAAAATATTTAGCACCTTACAATTATGATATGGTACGAAGCTTCTGCAAGGATGGCGACCAAGTGACTGTTATTGAGCTTAGTCATAAAGGCTTAACGCTTCCTGACAGAGTTGTTGTGATGGATACTCCAGGCATAGATTCCGCTGATGATGCTCATAGAAAATCCACCGAGGATGCACTTCATTTAGCTGATGTTATTTTTTATGTAATGGATTATAACCATGTGCAGTCTGAATTGAATTTTACTTTTACAAGAGAGCTTACTAAGGCAGGAAAAGAGGTTTATCTTGTTGTTAATCAGATAGATAAGCACGTGGAAGGTGAATTAAGCTTTAAGGATTTTGCCGAAGGAACAGTAAATGCGTTTAAGAGCTGGGGTGTAGAGCCAGCGGGCGTTTTCTTTACTTCCTTGAAAGAGCTTAATCATCCAGAAAATCAATTTACCCAGCTTCAGCAGGTTTTGTGGAATCATATGGAACTTCGTGACCAGTTATTAGTCAATTCTATTGATGCTTCCCTGAGAAAAATCTGCGATGAATACATTGAGGAACAGGAACAGGCTGATAGTGAAAAGATAACAGAAGCCAATAAAATTTTAGAAGGATTATCACCTGAAAAATTAGAACAGGTTAAAAAGGATTATAGCGATTTAAACGAAGAATTAAATAAATTATCTAAGGACTGGGAACAGGATTTTGACCAGGGAATTAATAAGATTTTAGCTAATGCATATCTTATGCCAACGTCTACCAGAGATTTGGCAGCAAGCTTTTTGGAGTCATGCCAGTCTAATTTTTCTGTTGGATTTTTTGGCAGACAGAAGAAAACAGAAGCAGAAAGAAAACGTCGCAAGGATTTATTTTTTGATGATTTAAAGGAAAAAACACGTTCACAGGTTGAATGGCATATTAAGACCTATTTGCAGGATTTTATCCGCAGTCATAATATAGATAATCAGGATTTTATCAGCGAAATACATAATCTGAAAATTGAGCCATATGAGGAAATGCTGACCGTTGCTATGCGTGATGGTGCCAAGCTGACTCAGGATGGTACTTATGTTATAAATTATACAGGAAATGTTTCTGAGGAAATAAAGAGCATGGTACGCAATACAGTCAGAAATATAAAAGCAGAAATCAGAAGCTTTTTAGGTGAAAGAAAAGAACAGCGTACCGAAGCTATTAATAAAGAATTAAATTCAATTGCTGAATATACAGATGCAATAAAGGTTTTAAATGACCATGAAAATTATATTAATCAGCTTGCGAATAAGATGAATGTTCTCTTTAATGCAGAGGATAGAGAAACAGATAATTTCTTTAAGGTATTTGTGCCAGAAAAATTGGAAGAGGATGTAATTACCTCTGATGGACAGACTTTACAATATACAGATAAAGTAACAACAGAAAATATATCCGAAGAAGAAATTGCAGAAGTAAGAGAATATTCTTCTGATGATGATATTCAGGGCACAGATAAATTAAAGGCTATGGCTGACAAGCTGAATAATACCGCTAAGGAGATTTCAGTACTGCCGGGTATGAGCCGTATGGCAAAGGAGCTTAGAGCAAGGGCGGACCGCTTAAATAATAAGGGCTTTATGGTTACGCTTTTTGGTGCATTTAGTGCCGGCAAATCATCCTTTGCAAATTCTCTTTTGGGAGAAAGGCTTTTGCCAGTATCACCAAATCCTACGACTGCGGCTATTAATAAGATTATGCCTGTTGACGAGGAACATCCTCATGGTACGGTTCTGATTAAACTGAAGGATGCTGACATGATGCTTTCTGACGTAAACAGGGCATTATCCGCCTTTGATATGCATACAGAATCATTAGAGGAAGCAGGAAATTATTTAGGGAAGGCATTAGCTGATTCCAGAGTAAACCGTCAGAGACAGAAATCCTTCTTACGTGCTTTTCAGCATGGTTATCGTCATTTAGCAAATGATTTAGGAAATCTTCTGCACAAAAATTTAGAGGATTTTGCTTCCTTTGCGGCAGAGGAAGAACGCTCATGCTTTGTAGAATGGATAGAGGTTTATTATGACTGTCCATTCACAGCAAAGGGAATTACTCTTGTAGATACACCGGGTGCAGATTCCATTAATGTACGTCATACGGATATGTCCTTTAATTTCATTCGTCAGTCTGATGTTATACTCTTTATTACCTATTATAATCATGCTTTTTCTAAGGCAGACAGGGAGTTTTTAATTCAGCTGGGACGTGTAAAGGATGCCTTCCAGCTTGATAAAATGTTCTTTATTGTCAATGCTATTGATTTGGCAGAAAATGAGGAAGAAGCGGATGGAGTAGTCGATTATGTACGTCAGCAGCTCCGCAAATATGGTGTTCACCGTCCACAGCTTCATGCTTTATCAAGTCAGCAGAATTTAAAGGATAAATTAGATGGCGTAAAACGTGATTATCCATTTGAGGATGCGTTCTATAATTTTGTATTCCATGATTTGACAAGCATTGTAGTAGATGTGGCAGAGCAGGAACAGAGTCGTGCAGAGCGTCTGGTGGATGAGCTTATAAAAGCCAGTCAGGAGGATGTTGCAGTCAAGGAAAAGAGAAAAGCACTTCTCCAGCAGCATCGTCAGCAGGCAGGCGAAATCATAGATGTTCTCAACAGTGGAGAAATTACAAATGCCTTACGTCAGGAATTAGATGAGCTTACTTATTACGTAAAGCAGAGAGTATTCCTCCGTTTCCTTGACTTTTTCCGAGAGGCCTTTAATCCAGCAGATTTAAGGGCAAATGGCAATACAGATAAGCTTTTGCGGGAAGCATTGAAACAGCTGTTATACAGTGTAGGCTTTGACTTGTCTCAGGAGCTTCGTGCTACAACGCTTCGTCTGGAGAAATTTATGCAGAGAAATATTGTACGCTGGCAGGTAAATCTGGCGGAAAGACTTCGTGAGGCAGACAGGGAAATTACGCTTTCCCGTCCAAAGGTGGAATTTGAAGCAGGTCTTGAATTTAGTGTAGCTTTTGATGATATTGACTTAGGCTTATTCAGTAAATTGCTGGGAACCTTTAAAAATCCTCGTCACTTCTTTGAAGAAGGCGGTGGCAAGGCAATGGCTGAAGAAATGGAAAAGATGGTTTCCAGCCATGCAGATATTTACCTTCAGAGGGAAAAGGCAAGACTGGCAGAAACCTTCCGTAAAGGCTGTGAAGAAGTGTTTGAAACTCAGGTTCAGCGTGTACGTGAGGAACTAGCAGAATTTTATGCAGGTCATTTATCAGCTCTTGAGGGTGGTATTTCCACAGAGAAACTTTTAGAAATACGTAAAAGAATATAAACACGGTGGAGCATATCTCCATCGTCGTTGAAACGCTGTCATAGGAAGAAAATGCTTGTTGCATTTTCATGATTGAGGGCGTTATAAAAATAATAGGCTGTCATACCTTAATCAGTACGGCAGCCATTTTATTTGCATTAATTAATATTTACTTGTAAAAAGCTTATCTCAGCATGGTAGCGATAACATCAGCTGGGCCGAGATTGTTCTTCTCATTGAAGTTGCGGGCATTTTCCATAGTAACGGTAGCAATAGCCTGCAGAGCCTCGCTGGTGAAGAATGCCTGATGAGAGGTCATAACTACATTAGGGAACATGTTGATTCTTGCAGTAACGGAGCTGGAAAGATTCTCATCGGATCTGTCAGTGTAAACATTCTCATCCTCGCCCTCGTATACGTCAAGAGCAACAGCGTGGAACTTACCCTGCTTCAGATACTTAATGAGAGCCTCGGTATCAATCAGAGGACCGCGAGCGGTATTTACGATCATAGCGGTGTCCTTCATCATGCCCAGTGCCTCATCATCAAGCAGATGATAAGTACCATTCTCGCCCATGATCAGTGGAGCATGCAGGGAAATCAGATCAGCCTTCTGATACAGCTCTTCCTTAGATACATAAGTGAGAAGACCACTGTCAACTAAGGACTGATTTGGATAAGCATCCCAAGCGATAACAGTCATGCCATAGCCCTTGCAGATGTTAGCCATGCACTGACCGATTCTGCCGGTACCAAGAATACCAGCTACCTTGTTGTGAAGGTCTACACCTAAAAGGCCGGACAGAGCAAAGTTGTTGTCCTTTACCCTGTTGTAAGCTTTGTGCAAGCGTCTGTTGCACTGCTGGAGAATAGCCATGCCATGCTCAGCAACTGCGTATGGAGAATAAGCAGGAACGCGAAGAACGGTCATGCCAAATTCCTTAGCCTTCTTCAGGTCTACATTGTTGAAGCCAGCGCAACGGAGCAGAATGAGCTTTACGCCATACTCGTTTAACTTCTCAACGATAGGAGTGCTGCAATCATCATTTACGAAAATACATACTGCATCAAAGCCCTGAGCCAGAGATACGGTCTCAGCAGTCAGACGGGCATTGAAGAAAGTAATGTCAGAATTGTAGGTACCCTGACCTTTTTCCTTAGTAAGCTCGGTGAAGAAAGTCTTGTCATAATCCTTGGTACCGAAGAAAGCAATCTTCAGCTCCTTGGTGTCAGCCTTGTCCTCATGGAATACTAAAACAGCCTTGATAGCCTCAATAGCCTTGTCCTCATCCTCACCCTCAACAGTAACAGTCAACATCTGCCCATACTTTGCAGATAAAGCAGTAAGCTGAAGAATGCTCTTGCCATCAGCCTTCTTGCCATCGCAGGAAACGGTTACCTGGGACTTGAACTCAGAGCAGCACTGAACGAGCATAGCAGCTGGACGTGCATGAAAGCCAGTTGGGCCAACAATCATATAATCGTAACTTTTCATTGTAAAAAAATACCTCCTGTGTTTAAAAATACCAAACCATCAAATATAACATAATATAACATTTAACTCTCCCATTCTAATATATATTCTACAATGTGGTATCGTTTTCCTGCTTAGAAAAAAACTTTTTTTACTTTTTTTAACATAAATTAGCATAAAGTATTAGTGTAATAATGATACTTTCTATTTGAAAAATTCAGACAAAAAGTGTACAATATATTTACACAAGCATAAATTTGACGGAGGAAATTAAAAAATGGAAAATAATACAAAAAAATTCACAGAAGCAAAAGAGGTTTTGGAATATATCAAGAAAAAGGGCTATAAAGTAAATCGTGAGGCAGAAAGTGCAGTTGAACAGTCTTTCAGGGTTTTCCCTCAAATGCTGGTAAAGTATGAGGTTGATGAAATGGCAAGAGTCATGGAGCAGAGTGATTACAGTGACAAGGTGATGCTGGTACAGGATAATGATGACAGGGTAGCGGTACTTCTGACAGAGAACGGCTCAAAGGGAGATGAATTGCTCTATACGGTGGACCATGTGGTATTTGCCTTGGAAGCATCCTTTGATGATTTAGGATATATTTTAGATGAGGTGCTGGGAGGACATGACGAGAGAGGGTATATAACGACTAAGAGATGTCCCCCACTTCTATAAGTGGCGGGTACCTTATTCTA
>CALZDE010000061.1 GCA_945637225.1 uncultured Selenomonadaceae bacterium | reverse complement strand
CGATGGCACTGTTCTTTCCGCTGATGGCACAAGTCTTGGTGCTGATGATGGTATTGGTGTGGCGGAGATTATTTATATTTTCAAAAATCTTAAGAATCATGGTCCGCTTAGAGCAATTATTACCGTTGATGAAGAAAAGGGCATGACAGGTGCTATTCATCTTGATAAAAAATATTTGTTAGACGCATCATATCTTATAAACTGTGATTCAGAGAATTTTGATGAACTGACCGTTGGCAGTGCTGGCAGTATGAACATCAGCTTTGAACGTAACATTGTTTGGCAGATTCCTCACTATGCTTCTGCTTATAAAATCAGCTTAAAAGGACTTCTGGGCGGTCATTCTGGCATGGAGATAGGCAAGGGACGTGGTAACGCTATTCGTACTCTTGCTTTAATGCTTCGCCGTTTGCAGAAGGAAGATATTGATTTTGATTTGGTAGAAATCAATGGCGGTACTGCTATCAATGCTATTCCTGTGGATGGCTTTGCTGTTATTGTTACAAATGAAGCAGAAGATAAATTGCAGGAAATATTGGCTTTGGAAAAGGAAAATTTCTTAAGTATATATGGTGATGTAGACGGAAATTTAGAAATATCCCTGGAAAAGGTGGACATGCCAGCTAGGGCATTTGATACCTCTTTAACATCTGATTTAATTCGCCTTTTGATTATGCTTCATACTGGTGTTTATTCCATGTCACAGTTAAAGCCTTCTTTGGTGGAGACTTCTGCTAATCTTGGCATATTAAGAACCTCTGATGATAAGGTGGAGGTGTTTTTCTTCCCTCGTTCTGCTTCTGATGGCAAGGTCCGTGAATTTGGTGATATTGCTATTGCACAGGCTGAGGCAACTGGCTTTAAGGCGAATATTGGCACGCAGTCTCCTGGCTGGAAAGAGCGTACCGACAGTATACTTATGCAGGCGATGAACGATATTTTCCAGAAGCAGAATGGCTTCCCTATGCAGATTGAGACTATTCATGCTGGCCTTGAGTGTGGCTGGCATTTCCAGAAGAACCCTGATTTGGATATTGTTTCCATCGGTGTTACTACTATTGATATTCACAGTCCTAATGAAAAGCTGCTTTTGGAGAGTATTGCACCTCAGGTCAATTTGATTACGGCTACTTTGGAGAATATTGCTGATTTTTGAGTTAAAATACTTTAAATTTTTTATAAATTTTGCAATAAAAGCTATTTACAAGTGAATTATTATGTGTTATAATATCTAAAGTAATTTATGTTGGATTTCACGAAAGAGTGGGTATGTACCCGCTCTTTTCTCTTATGTTTATGTGTAATTTTTATGAGTTTTAGGTGCCTTAGCTGATGTTCGGGTACTGGGGAGGTGTTATTTATGGCAAAGCCTATTGAAGAAGCTGTAGAGGAAATTGTTACTGGTTTGCTGGAGAATACTGGCATGGAGCTGGTGACAGTTGAGTATGTCCGTGAGCGTGACTGGTATCTCAGAGTTTTCATAGATAAGGAGGGCGGTGTTGACCTTGACGATTGTCAGGATATAAGCCATCGTTTAGAGGAAATTCTGGATGAGAAGGATCTCATTAAGGGCAGTTACATTCTGGAGGTTTCTTCCCCTGGTCTTGACAGGGAGTTGAAGCGTCCTAAGGATTTTGTCCGCGAACAGGGCAAGATGGTAGATGTAAACCTGTATGCTCCGCTGGAAACAGCAGATGGCAAGAAGGGTGCGAAGCTTTTAGTCGGTGAATTAAAGGCTTATGATGGTACTAATGTGACTATTGATGAACAGGTGATTCCAATGGAGAAGATTTCTCAGATTCGCCTGCATATAGATTTTTAAATATTGGAGGATATTAGAAATTGGCTATTAGAAGAAAAAAGGCTCAGCCAGCAGTTGACCCAAGTGCAGAGTTCCTGAAGGCTATCCGTGATTTGGCAGATGAAAAGGGTCTTGATATTGAAATTCTCTTTAGTGCTATGGAAGCAGCTTTCAAGTCAGCATATAAGAAGAATTTTGGTTCTGATGAGAATGTTACCGTTACTATTAACCGTGAGACCGGTGCATATCATGTATTTTCAAACAAGGAAGTAGTTGAGGAAGTATTTGATCCTGTAAAGGAAATGTCTTTGGCTACTGCACATAGAATTAATCCTGACTATGGTATCGGTGATATCGTGGCAGAGGAAGTTACCCCACGTAATTTTGGCCGTCTGGCTGCACAGGCTGCTAAGCAGATTGTAGTTCAGAAGATTCGTGAGGCTGAGCGTGACAGCATTTATGATGACTATCAGGACAAGGAAAATGACATTGTTACTGGTACTGTACAGCGTGTTGACGAAAATGGTAATATTTTTGTTGACCTTGGCAAGACCGAGGGTATGCTGGCAGCTAGCGAGAAAATGGCGGCTGACCACTATCAGATTAATGATTTCCTGAAGGCGTATATTCTTGAAGTACGTAAGGGAAACAAGGGCACTCAGATCAGCCTTTCCCGTACTCATCCTGGCCTCTTAAAGCGTCTCTTTGAGCTTGAGGTGCCTGAGATCAGTGAGGGTGTAGTCGAGATTAAGTCTGTTGCCCGTGAAGCAGGTGCACGTTCTAAGATTGCAGTTTATGCAACTGATGATAATATAGATGCAGTTGGTTCCTGTGTAGGTCATCGCGGACTTCGTGTTCAGAATGTTGTTAATGAGCTTAACAACGAGAAAATTGATATTGTAAAGTGGAGCGAGGATCCAGCAGTATTTATCGCTAATGCACTTTCTCCAGCACAGGTTGTTTCTGTTGAGGTTGATGAAGAGAATAAGTTCTCCCGCGTAATTGTTCCTGACTATCAGCTGTCCCTGGCAATTGGCAAGGAAGGTCAGAATGCACGTTTAGCGGCTAAGCTCACCAGCTGGAAAATAGATATTAAGAGTGAAACTCAGGCTAAAAATGAAGCAGAAAATGCTCCAGCAGTACCAGCTGAGGATGAGCAGGAAATAGATATTATTTCTGAGATGGGTGCTGTTGCTGAGGATAATAATTCTGCGGAGGCAGAGTAAAATGGCAACTGTAAAAAAACTGCCTGAGCGTTTATGCCTTGGCTGTCAGGAAAGATTTCTTAAAAAGGATTTAGTGCGTATTGTGAAAAGTCCTGAAGGGGAATTTTCAGTGGATACTACTGGTAAAAAGGCTGGCAGAGGTGCTTATATCTGCAAAAAGGTTGACTGCTTGCGGAAGGCTGTTAAGGGACACCGTTTTGAGCGTTCCTTTAAGGGTGCCATTGATAAGTCAGTTTATGAGGTATTGGAGCAGCAGCTTCAGGATGAAGGCAGTAATGCTTAAATATTATATATTATGGATAATCTGATTATGGATAATTTAGATAATATTAACGAGCAAAAATTAATGAATCTTCTCGGTATGGCTCAAAAAGCTGGTAAAGTAATTTCTGGTGACTTTGTTGTTACCAAGGAATTATCTGATGAGAGGAAATGTAAAATTAAGCTTTTAATAGTAGCAGGCGATGCTACTACTGAGACATTGAAAAAAATGCAAGGCTTGATTGGAACGCGTAATATTGAATTGAGACGAGCCTTAGATAAGGAGATTTTAGGACATTGCATTGGCAAGGAATATCGGGCGACTGCCGCGATTACTGATGAAGGATTTGCCAAGGCTTTACTAAAACTGATAGATACTTAATAAAAGGTGACGTCTCACGGAGGTAGATTGATGTCACGACATAGAATATATGATTTAGCGAAGGAATTTCAGGTAGAGAATAAGATTATATTGGACATTTTAAAGAAAAATGACATTCCAGTAAAATCTGCTTCCAGCACCATTGATGATGTACAGAAGGAAGTTTTGGCTAAAGCTTTAAAGCAGGTTAATACCACTTCAAAGCCACAGCCTGTAAAATCAGAATCAGCAAAATCACAGCCAGCGGCTAATACTCAGGTGGAGAGTAAAGGCAGTAATAAAGGCGAAAATGGAGGCAAGGAGCAATTGAAGAATACTAAGAATAAGGAAACGCAGCCTAAGAATCAGAATAAGGCAGATGACAATGGTCAGGCTAAGCAGGCAAATGCTCAGCGTCCTAATAATAACCAGAAATCCAATAATAGCAACCAGAAAAATGGCAATCAGAAGTCTAATAATGGCGGTAATCAGCAGAATGCAAAGTCTAATGATCACAGCCATAACCAGAAGAATGGCGGCCAGAAGTCAAATAATCAGAAAAATAACGGTAATAACCAGAATCATTCTGAGAAAAATGAACGCAATGAACGCAATAACGAGCGTAATGAACGTAATGAGCGCAATGAGCGTAACAATCGCAGTGAGCGCGGTGAACGTGGCGAGAGAGGCGATCGTGAACGCCGTAACGGTAAAAACAGCGAGCGCAACCGCAATAATAACAATAACAACGGTTTTGGCAATAATCGCAACAACCGCAACAACAAGAAGAACAAGAATCAGCCAGCACCACAGAAGATGGAAGTTGTTCGTCCAAAGTCCATTAAGGTTGGCGAAAACATCATCGTTAAGGAACTGGCAAGTAAGCTCATGTGCACCGCAGCAGAGATTGTTAAGAAGCTGTTCCTGAGCTTCGGTCAGATGGCTACCATCAATGACAGCATTGACTTTGATACTGCGACCCTGGTTGCCAGCGAGTATGGCGTTGAGGTTGAGGAGTTACCACCAGAGGTAGACCTTACTGAGATTCCTGAAATCGAAGATGATCCTAAGATGATGACTGCACGTCCACCAGTTGTTACTGTAATGGGCCACGTTGACCATGGTAAGACTTCCCTTTTGGATAATATCCGTAAGACTTCCGTTACTTCTCAGGAAGCAGGCGGTATTACTCAGCATATCGGTGCTTATCAGGTTAAGTGCCAGGGCAAGAAGATTGTATTCTTAGATACTCCTGGTCATGAGGCATTTACTGAAATGCGTGCCCGTGGTGCTCAGGTAACTGATATTGCAATTCTGGTAGTAGCTGCCGATGATGGTGTAATGCCACAGACTGTTGAGGCTATTCACCATGCAAAATCCGCTGATGTACCTATTATTGTAGCTATCAATAAGATTGATAAGCCAGGTGCTGATCCAACCCGCGTTAAGAATGAGCTGATGGAGCATGGCCTTGTTGCCGAGGAATACGGCGGCGATACCATTATGGTAGAGGTTTCCGCTAAGAAGCAGATCAATATCAGCGGTCTGCTGGAAATGATCCTCTTAGTAGCTGAAATGCAGGAGCTGAAGGCTAACGCTAAATGTGATGCCCGCGGTATCATCATCGAGGCAAAGCTGGACAAGGGCCGTGGCTCTGTTGCAACTGTTCTGGTACAGAAGGGTACTCTCCACATCGGTGATTCCATCGTAGCTGGTACCTGCTTCGGTAAGGTTCGTGCTATGATCAATGACCGTGGCGAGAATGTTAAGAAGGCTGGCCCATCTGTTCCTGTTGAGGTTCTCGGCTTGAATGAGGTTCCATCTGCTGGTGATGAGCTGGCTGTATTAGATGAGAAGCTGGCTCGTACTATTGCTGCTAAGCGTGTTGAGAAACAGCACATGGATATGATTCACGCTAAGAAGGTTTCCCTTGATGATCTGTTCCAGAGAATTCAGGATGGCAGTATCAAGGATCTGAATGTTCTTGTAAAGGCCGATGTACAGGGTTCTGTAGAAGCATTGAACAGCTCTCTCTTAGCTCTTAACAAGAATGATGAGGTACGTGTAAGTATCGTTCATTCCGGCGTTGGTGCCGTTAATGAGTCCGATGTAATGCTGGCTTCTGCGGCTAATGCTCTGATTATTGCCTTCAATGTACGTCCTGATGCAAATGCACGCAATAAGGCTGAGGATGAGGGTATTGATATCCGTACCTACCGCGTAATTTATGATGCACTGAATGATGTAAAGGCTGCTATGTCCGGTATGCTGGCTCCTAAGTTCAAGGAAGTTATTCAGGGACAGGTAGAAATCCGTCAGGTAATGGTATTCAACAAGACCTTGAAGGTAGCTGGTTCTTACGTATTAGAGGGTAAGATTACCAATAAGTCTAAGATTCGTATCATTCGTGACAACATCGAGGTATTCGATGGCGAGTTAGAGGATTTACGCCGTTTCAAGGATGCAGTTAAGGAAGTTGCTGCTGGCTATGAGTGCGGTATTACCATTCAGGATTACCGTGATTTCCAGGAAGGCGATATCATCGAGGCTTATACTATGGTAGAGGTAGAAACCAATATCAATGATGTAAACAAGAAGTCTGATAAGTAATAAATTGAAAAAAGCAGGAGGCTGGTTGTTAATTCACCAAGTCTCCCTTTTCGTATATGTATGAGGTAAAATATATGAGTCAGTTAAGAATTGAAAAAATACAGGAATTAATGAAGCAGGAAATCAGCAATATTATTTTGCGTGATTTAAAAGACCCTCGCATTGGCTTTGTGACAGTTACACAGGTAGAGGTCACCCGTGATTTAAGTCAGGCGAAGGTATATGTGAGCCTTATGGGTAATGAGAAGCAGGTAGCAGACTGCTGGGCTGGTCTTAGCAGTTCCCTTGGCTTTATCCGCCGTGAGGTAGGTCATCGCATTCGCCTGCGTGTTACTCCTGAATTAATTCTCATGATTGATAAGTCTCTGGATTACAGCGAGCATATTCAGAAGCTTTTATTGCAGATTGAGAAGGAAGATCAGGCTAAGGCACAGGAAAACAGTGAGGAATAAAAATGAAGATTTCATTAGAAGAAATGGCTCAGAAAATTTCTGTGGCAAATTCCTTTATTATTACAGTTCATGTTAATCCTGATGGTGACGCTTTAGGTTCAGCTTTAGGCTTAAAGTTTATTTTGGAAGGCATGGGAAAAGAAGCAAAAGTAGTTATTGATGATAAGTGGGATAAGAATTTTTCTATATTATCAGGTATAGAATCTGTAATTAATTTACAGGAAAATCCTGAAGAAAAATTTAAGGCTGATTATGTAATTCTGCTGGACGCTTCCATTGACCGTTGCGGTAAGGTAATTGAAAATTGCCCTGACATGAAGGTTTTAAATATAGACCATCATGTTTCAAATGATGATAAGGCTGATTTTCTGTATTTAGATGCAGACGCACCAGCTACCGCAGAAATAATTTACCGTTTAGCTAAGGTGTTAAAGGTTGAATTTAATACGGAAATTGCTGTAAATCTTTATACTGGAATGGCAACTGATACAGGATTTTTCCGTTATTCAAATACCAAGCCATATACCATGATTGCGGCGGCAGAAATGATGGAAGCTGGGGCAAAGCCTAATAAAATTTCTGAGGCATTAGAAGTAAAAAGCTATGAAACAATCAAGGGATTAGCGGCTGCTATGCAGACCATTGAAATTTCAGAAAATGGCAAGGTAGCAGGTGTTTATCTTCCTTATGAAATTGTGAAGGATTTAGATACTACAGAAGGCTTTATTGATCAGGTTCGCATTATTGAAGGTGTAGATGTGGCTGTGCTTATGAAGGAAAAGGAGCCAAATCTCTGTCGTGTAAGTATGCGTTCCAAGGAAACTAATGTCAGTGCGATTGCTCAGAGTTTAGGCGGTGGCGGTCATATTCGTGCCGCTGGTGCTACGATAGAGCTTCCTCTTGATGAAGCAAAGAAAAAATTATTGGAAGTAATTAATGAGGCATTAGTATGATAAATGGCTTTATTAATGTTTTAAAACCACCCGGAATGACTTCTCATGACATTGTAGGCTTTATCCGCTACAATCTGCATATGAAGCAGGTAGGACATGCAGGCACATTAGACCCGGGGGCGGCAGGTGTGCTTCCGGTGGCTGTTGGCAAGGCGACACGTCTTATTGAATATTTGTCTGACGCAGGCAAGTCATATCGTGCAGAAATTCTTCTTGGCTATGAAACAGACAGTGGTGACGATACAGGCAAGGTGTTAAATAAAGATCTTGATTTTATCATGCCAGATAAGGAAACTGTTTTAAAGGCGTTAGAAGAATTTAAGGGTGAAATAACTCAGGTACCGCCTGCTCATTCTGCTATAAAAATCAATGGCCATAGAGCCTGTGATTTGCTTCGCAGGGGTATTGAGGTGGAAATTCCTTCCCGTCAGGTAGTTATTCATAAGCTTGAATTGCTGGGAATAAAGGATGACAGGAATTGTGGCGGAACAGCTAACATACTGATTGATGCAGATTGCTCAAAGGGGACATATATCCGCAGTCTTTGTGCTGATATTGGAGCTAAATTGGGTATTCCGGCTACTATGTCATTTTTGGTAAGAACAAGAGTGGGAGATTTTCCTTTAGAAAAGGCATACAGCATAGAGGAAATAAAGGCAGAAATTGAAAAAACGGAAAATGAGGAATATTCATTTGTCAATAAGGCGGAGGATTATCTTTCTCATGTAAGACGTTATCAGCTGAATCCTGCCCGACAAAAGGCTTTTTGCAATGGCCTTTCCAGTAACGATTATAAATTTGAAGGCTCTGAGCAGGCACTTCTGGTTTATAGTAATGACGTATTTTTAGGGGTAGGCAGATACGATTCTAAGAATAAAAGTATTGTACCAGTAAAAATTTTGTTGTAAAAGCAGGAAATTTTTTACTTTTGGCGAAATATTTTCTAAAAAGGTTAAGTGCATTGTATTTAGGAGGAAATTAAATGGAAAAGTCAAAGGTTTATTTTACAGATTTCCGTGTACCTGTTGGTACCAGCTGGCTGGCTAAGCTGAAGAAGCTCTGTGTTGCAGCTGGTTTCAAGAACATTGATATGGATGGCAAGTTTGTAGCTATCAAAATGCATTTTGGCGAATTAGGAAATGTTTCTTTCCTGCGTCCAAACTATGCCAAGGCTATTGCTGATTTATGTAAGGAGCAGGGCGGTATGCCATTTCTGACTGACTGCAATACCTTATATCGAGGTAGCCGTAAGCATGCCTTAGAGCATATGGACTGTGCTAATATCAATGGTTTTAATACCATTTCCACTGGCTGTCAGATTATTATCGGTGATGGCCTGAAGGGTACTGATGATGTAGAGATTACCGTTAAGAATGGTGAATACTGCAAGACTGCAAAAATCGGCCGTGCTGTTATGGATGCAGATATTTTCATCAGCCTTGCTCATTTTAAGGGCCATGAGGCGACTGGCTTTGGCGGTGCTATTAAGAATATCGGCATGGGCTGTGGCTCTCGTGCTGGCAAGATGGAACAGCATTCTTCCGGTAAGGTTGTAGTAAATGAGGAACTGTGCCGTGGCTGTCATCGCTGTGCTAAGGAGTGCGGTTCCGATGCGATAAGCTATGCAAATGGCAAGGCTGTTATCGACAAGGAAATTTGTAAGGGCTGCGGCCGTTGTATCGGTGCTTGCTCCTTTGATGCTATCTACAACGATCAGTGGGATGCAGGTGACCTCTTAGACAAGAAGATGGCTGAGTATGCTCAGGCTGTTTGTCAGGATCGTCCTTGCTTCCATATTAATATGATGATGGATATTTCTCCAAACTGTGACTGTCATGCTGAAAATGATGCGGCTATTTTGCCAAATATTGGTATGGCTGCTTCCTTTGACCCAGTTGCTTTGGATCAGGCTTGTGTTGACCTTTGCCAGAAGGCAGAGCCAATCCGCAACAGTCAGTTAGGCGATCATTTAGCTCAGCCAGGGTGGCATCATCATCACGACCATTTCATGGATAGCAATCCAAATGTTCATTGGAAGGAAACCCTTGAGCATGGTGAGAAAATCGGCTTAGGTACTCGTGACTATGAGCTGGTAACTATTAAGTAATTAAAACCGCATTTTGAAATAGGGAATAAATTTTTTATAACGCCACTCATTCAATAGAAAACTGCTTCAGCAGTTTTCTTCTTCTGATAGCGTTTCAACGACGATGGGGATATGCCCCACCGTGTTTATGGAATAAGGTACCCGCCACTTATAGAAGTG
>CALZDE010000060.1 GCA_945637225.1 uncultured Selenomonadaceae bacterium | reverse complement strand
TTGTCATTTATGAAGCATATAGACAAAGACATTGATTTTGGAGTGTGAGGGTTATAAGTATTAAATGGGGCGGTCAGTGGATGAAGGATGTTTGCGGACTTGATAAAAATGCAAAGAATTATGCCTGGAGCTTTGATGGTGTTCCAGAGGAAAATTCTATTTTATTAGACTATGAGAATGCTGTAATTGAGCTTCCAGCGATGGATTTGGTTTTATACAAACCAATTGAATTATTAGGACCTCAGGTGTATAGCAGATTTGGTGCAGAATTTCCTATCCTATGTGAGAAATTAAATAATTTTTATGGAGGTCGGTCTTAGAATGAACAGAGAAGAATATGAAGCAAAAATGAAGCAGGGCATGGAAGATATTGTGACTGATGTCAGTCAGTTTGTTGCTGACAGTGTTATGCTGAATGCAAAAATCAGAGAAATGCCTATAAATCCATCTAATGCTGATGGTGCAGAGTTTATTAAAAAATCCGAAATTCCTGCTTATGGACGTGATACTGATGAAATTGGCAGAGAATTAATAGAATATGTTTTTGATAATGCGCTTTTGTGTCAGCATCCACGCTTCTTTTCTTTCGTTCCTGGTGCAGTTTCACCTCATTCTTTGGTAGGTGCTATTCTCGCTGATGTGTATAATTTCCATGGCGGTGGCTGGAGTGAGGCTCCTGGTGCCTGTGCAATTGAGGAAAAGCTTATTCAGTGGATGGGTGGTCTGGCTGGCTATGACACAGAAAAATGCGGTGGTATCTTTATGTCAGGCGGTTCCATGGCTAATATGTCCGCTATGATTGCCGCTCGTGATACCAAGCTGGGAGAAAAGGATTTTCCTATCGGTACAGTATATCTGTCTGATCAGGCGCACAGCTCTGTCCGCAAGGGTATCAGAATGATTGGCTTCCGCAATGATCAGCAGGTGCTTGTTCCAACTGATGATAATTTCCGCATGCGTACTGATTTGCTGGAAAAAGCAATTGAGGAGGATATTGCGGCTGGCAAAAAGCCTTTTGCTGTAGTGGCAAGCATGGGTACAACAAATACCGGCAGTATTGATGATTTGTACAAAATTGGCATGATTGCTCAGAAATATAATCTCTGGTTCCATGTCGATGGTGCTTTTGGCGGTTCAATGCTTCTGACAAAGAATTATAAGAGCTTCATCAAGGGCATAGAGTTATCTGATTCTCTCAGCTGGGATACTCATAAGTGGCTCATGCAGGTATATAGCTGCAGCAGTCTCATCGTGAAGGATAAGCAGACTCTGATTAACTCTTTTGCAGAACATCCTGAATATCTTGATGATTTGTACGATCAGGACCATGTAGACCCTTGGAACTTAGGCCCTGAAATGACTAGACCTCATCGTGCTATAAAGCTGTGGTGCACTATTCAGGCTATGGGTACAGAAATGCTTTCCTATGTGGTGGATTATTCTGTTAATAATGCCTTTATTGCTCTTGATGAACTGCTCCGCCATCCAAACTGGGATATTATTTCCAAGCCTTCCTGTGGCACTATCAACTTCCGTTATGCTCCTAGCAGTCTTACCAAAGAGGAAATTGATGATTTGAATGGTCAGATTTCCAAAGAAATAAACGATACAGGCTATGCCTATATCGTTACTACAAAATTAAAAGGAAAAAGAGTCCTTCGTATCTGTGCCATCAATGCCAATACCACGGCTGATGATGTAAGAAGCACTATTATTAAGTTGGATGAAATTGCTCAAAGACTGACTAATAATATTTAATTTTCACTCCAGCAGATATAAACAGCCAAAATACCTTTTTTAACCTTTACATCAAAGGTGTGGGTAACAGGGCCGTTACTGTCAATAAGCTCATTGCTTATGGTATAAACATTGCGCTGAGTGAGGTCGGCATTGTGGAGAGGCCAGTAAACTCCTGTAAGAGTTACTCCACTGCAGTCTGTAATCGGTAGAACGGAAATTGCTTTTGGACGGCAACCCATAGCTATCTGAGCGGCTTGTCCGTCCTTCAGGAAGAATACTGATTCAAGGTGATCTGTCATACAGCCTGTAAGGGGACTGTGAGCAAAGCTGAAAATATTGCTGAAAAGATGGTCCATTCTGCCGCCAAAACAGCCAGTGAGTATAGCGTAATTGCTTTCGTCAGCTGATGATGCCTGCTGAAGTGCAAGCTGAGTATCTGTAAAATCCTTTTCGGGATTAAATTTTTTAATAGGTATGCCACGAGACTCTGCTATTTTCCAGTTCTGTGAATTAGCACTGTCACCATCACCAATGAGCAGGGCTGGTTCTAACCCAGCGGCAAAGCAGGCATCAAGCCCTCGGTCAATACACCAGATGGAGCGGTCGTCTGTAATGCGGGCGGTTTCTACCAGCCACTCAGGATCAGGAGTACGGCCACCAGCGATTAGTATGAGGTCGTTTTGTGGCAGGGTAAAGTTGTAACGAATATTGATTTCTGGCAGGATAACAGTTTGTCTCATAGAGCCACCTCTTTTTCTTTTATTGCTTGATTATATTATATCAAAATTTTTGAGGAAAAGAAATAGACTGTTAGTATAACAATTGAATAATTTAATGTGTTGCGTTTTGTAAAGAGGGTGGAATATATGAAATGGCAACAGGAACAAATAGAATTACGTGAGCGAGCAAAGTTAGAGGAAAGGACTAAATTAATTCTTGGGATGATAAAAGAAGGGCTAAGTTTAGATTCTATTTCTCGTATAAGTGATGTAAGTGTTGATGTAATAATGGCTATGGGTAAAAAGGCGTCTTTAATTTAATAAATTATTTTACTGTCTTATCTGGTGATAGGGCAGTATTTTTGTGCTAATTTTAAGAAAAAAAGATGCCCTTTATCAGAGCACCTTTTGATTGATTTTTATCGTTAAATTTATGTAAATTTAACCTATGAAATTTTGTCCGAAGTATACGATAGCACCCATAGCTACTACGAAAGGTACGTAATACTTTATGGCACTGCCCATCAGCTGGCTTTCAATGCCTTTTGCACCGATAGCACCCAAAGCGATGGCGATACTCTGTGGAGAAATCATCTTTCCTGCACAGGCACCTGTTGCATTAGCCGCGGCAATCCATGTCTGTACATTTGGTGAAGCGCCGATTGCCTGAGCTGCAGAGGTCTGAAGATTACCGAAAAGAACACAGCTGGAAGTGGCAGAACCGGTGATGAAGGTGCCGACTGAACCAATGAGTGCCGCAATCGCAGGATAACCTGTACCAGTAGCCGCAACAGCCGCATCTGCAATCTGCTGAGTCATACCGCTATAGCCCATTACCTTAGCGGTAGCAGTAACGGTTACGATGGAAATTATTACATAAATGAGATTTTTTACGGTACGGACAAATTCCCAAAAAATACGATGATTGGATGCTTCCTGTACTTTACCGCCGATGATGGCCGCTAAGAGAATCAGTACACCAGGAGTAGCAACCCATGTGAAGGTATAAGGTACACCGCCTTCACCAGTATAAATGAGAACAGAACTCTTTATAGAAGCCAGTGGGTCATGAATAAATGGGAACAGTTTTGAGGTGAAAAGCAGGAAGAAGAAAATCAGGATAAATGGCAGGCAGGCAATAATTGCTTTTTTGGTAGTAACCTTTTTCTTGGTAACATTAGCTTTTGCCTTTACAGTACCAACCATACCTAATTTATACTTAGGATCCTTCACTGGGAAAAGCTTAGCGGTGACTACGATAATGCCCATAGTGCAAACTGCAGCGGCAACTACGGCTAAATCAGGTCCCATGAAATAAGAGACTGCTAATTCAGGAAGCAGGAAGCCAAGTGAAGCTGCCAGGGTAATTATTCCTACACCCTTTAAGGCGGAGAAGGATTTTCCAACTGTCATAACGATGAGTGGTGGACAAAGCAGGTTAAGAGGTGCTAGCTGAACCGCAGTATAGGTAGCTAACTGAGTAGCATCAGTGCCAGTTACATTGGCTAAGGTAATAAGTGGTATACCGATAGAACCATAAGCGGTTGGAACAGAATTGGCGATAAGGCAGGAAACTGCCGCAATAACAGGATTAAAACCAATACTTACCAGCATACCAGCAGGGATGGCGATTGCGGTACCAAAGCCGGCCATACCTTCCATAAAACCGCCGAAGCCCCAGCCGATCAGTAAGGCTAAAACTCGTTTATCACTGCTGACGGAGGTGAGGAGCTGTTTGATAGTCTCCATAGCACGAGTACCGACAGCTAAGTTGTAAGTGAAAATTGTTGCAATTACTACTAGAAGAATTGGCCAGCAGGCAAGGGCGATACCTTCAAGAACTGCGGTAGCCGCATCTAGTGGAACCATTCCGAAAACAGGTATAGCCACAATCAAGGAAATTACCAATGCTAAAGAGCAGGCTTTCCATGCGGACATTTTCAGTACACACATAGCCAGAACCAGCCACAGAATCGGCAATAGGGCAATTACAAACATCTAATAAGACATCCTTTCTCTCTTTTGGTTTAGAAAATGAATTAGTAAAGTTTCTGCTAATTCCCTATAAATAATACATTTATTGTACACCTATCATATGTAATCCGCAAGAGAGAGTTGTTATTATTTAGAGCATGCTTTCGGTATTAATATAAATTATTTGTTCGAGAAAATGATTTCAGTATTTTTTTAACGTGTTTTCTTATTTTGAAGAATTTTGTTTTTCGTGCAGTTTATTGACCATAAATTCCCTCAATAAATTGAGATGCATGGTCATATCGTAAAATGCACCTACAGCGTCAGCGTTGATTATATCATTCAAAATTCTTGTATGATAATGTAAGGTGTTGGAGATTTTTTGAACATCCAAGGTAATAGCAATATTTTTTTGAATGGAAGATATAAGAATGTAGCTTATATTGCTGAGAACGCGGTTGCCGCTGGCTTCAGCCACCAGCTGATGGAACTCGGTGTCTACGTCTGCGTAGGAGGTTCCGTTATTAATGCATTCAGTGAGCCGCTGTGTTAAAACTTCCATGCGTTCTTTCTGTTCGTCGGTGGCATTAATGGCTGCCAGCTGTGCGATTTTGGGTTCCAGCATAAGTCTTACGTCAAGCAGGTCAAGGGCCAAGGTGTGGTCGTCGTAAATGAAGGTAAGTCCGAGAGGGTCATCAGGGATTCCCTTGTTAGGAGAAATGAAGGTGCCGGAGCCCTGTCTTATCTCCAGTACATTTCTGGCTACCAGAATTTTGAAGGCTTCGCGGAGTGTACCACGGCTCACTTCAAATATTTCCAGAAATTCAGTTTCTGTAGGGAGCTTGTCACCTGGCTCCATCTTTCTCTCGGTGATGTAGTCGATGATTCCCTGTGTAGTAGTCTCCACAAGGCTTTTGCTCTTATTATTAGGTATATTCATAGAAATCGCCTCCTAAGGACGTAAGGGTTAGCATACTTTAACTATACTAAAAAAAACAGTGATTTGTCAACTATGATAAGATAATAAAGACATAATTTTAAAATAAATGTATGATGAATAAGTATATAAATCTATCAAAAAGTATAAAAATATGAGAATGGTTATTAATTAATTAGTAGAAAAAGTTAATAATTTCACTTACAGAGTGATTTATAAATAAAGTTGTAACTGCGACCAAATAAATTAAAAAAATCTTTTTAATTATTGTTTTTAAGTATTGACAAGTAGATTAGATAGTATTATAATGTAAATCAATAAATATAAATTTACGGTCTATACAGAATTATCAGACAATTCACACAAAAACCGTAACGGTATGAAGAGTAATAGGTATGATGTTTTTTAGAGGACTAAAGAACAACAATTGTACGATGTTAGACCTATTTTCTTGTAATTAGACGGTGGAAGGTGTACTTTTACCGTTCAGGGGAAATATATTAAAGTATGAAGTAACTGATGTGTGTGATCTGTTACAGGCAATGTGCAAGGGGGAGTTAATCGTGAAGAAAGTTTGCAGAGACTGGCCAAAGGAAGCTTTCGGTAGTGGTCTGGTAGATGAGTGCTACTATGACGAGTTTGAAAAGAATGCTACCACAGCGGCTGCTAAGGTTTTCAAGGTGAAGGATTTTGCGGAGGGCGAAGTAAAACTGCAGGAAATCCTGAAGAATCTGGCTGCCGGCAAGTATGATGACAAGGTTTTGCCAACCAAGGAGATTTTAGCTGTAGGCGGGGAAGAGCGTCCTGAGTTAAAGGCTATTTACGATAATCTCGGCAAGGATTATACAGTATTCACCGACAAATTCGATATTGCCAAGCACAAGGCTTCTGCTGAGGTTGGTATTTCCGTTGCGGAGTTCTGCATAGCAGAGAGTGGCAGTATCGTAGTTGATAACAAGTCCTATGAGGCTCGTGTAACAAGTATGCTTCCATACACTAACATTGTATTCGTACCTGCTAAGTATGCGGTTAAGGATATGAGCGTAGCCTGTGAAATCATCGGAAAGGTATTCAAGGATGGTTACTGTGGCTTTGTAACTGGTCCTAGCCGTACCGCAGATATTGAGCGTGTGCTGAGCTTGGGCGTTCATGGTCCAAACTACCTGTTCATTATAGCAGTGGAAGATATGAAGTGATTGGAGGGATAACTGATGGCTGAACGTAATATTAAGGAAGAAATTAAGGCAAAACTGAAAGACGATGTAATGCAGGGTGCGTTATCTAAGTTCGCTGAACAGTATCCTGGCTCACGTCTGAAGTCTTATGAAGGACAGGATATAGATGCTCTGCGCAATTCCTTCCGTGACATGAAGATAGATGCAGTAAATCACATTGAAGAATTAGCAGATAAGTTCCAGGCTAGTGTTGAGAAGCGCGGTGGCGTATTCTATCGTGCTAAGGACGGCGATGAGGTAAAGAGAATCCTCGTTGAGATCTGCAGGGAAAACAATGTTCATAAGGTAGTAAAGTCTAAGTCCATGGCTTCTGAAGAAATTCACATGAATGAGTGCTTTACTAATAATGGCATAGAGGTTAAGGAAACTGACTTGGGCGAGTGGATGATTGCTATTGCAGGTCATAAGCCATCTCATATGGTTATGCCAGCTATTCACTTAAACCGTTATCAGTGTGCTGAAATGTTTACTCAGGAATTAAAGGAAGAGGTTCCTGGTGAAAACATTCCTTATATGATTCAGAAGGCTCGTGAAACTCTCCGTGAGAAGTTCTTAGCTGCTGATATGGGTGTTACCGGTGCTAACTTCGGTATTGCAGAAAATGGTGCTATTGGTCTTGTTACCAATGAGGGTAATGCTCGTCTTGTTACTACCCTGCCTCGTATCCATGTTGTTCTGATTGGTTATGAAAAGCTGATTCCTACTGTGGCTGATGCGGCAAAGGTTCTCCGTCTCCTGCCACGTAATGGTACCTGCCAGCGCATGACTTCTTACATGACTATGGTTGATGGTCCTACCCCAGTTATCTATGAAAAGAATGGTGAGTGGGTAGAGGAAGACCGCAAGCAGTATGTAATCCTCATGGATAATGGCCGTTTAGAGGCTGCAAAGGATCCAATCTTCAAGCAGGTTTACCAGTGTGTACGCTGTGCTTCCTGCCTGAATGTATGCCCAATCTGGACTAAGGTTGGCGGTCACGTATATGGCCACATTTATTCCGGCGGTATCGGCGCTGTTCTGACTGGTCTTCTGAACAATGGCCTTGATGATTTCGCTAAATTTAGTGATTTGTGTATTGGTTGCCGCACCTGCGTAACTGTTTGCCCAGGTAAGATGCCAATTCCTGATATTATTGATGAACTCCGCAGCCGTTACATTCAGAAGAACGGTGCTCCAAGCATGGATGGTATTTTCCAGAGCGTTATGTCTGACCGCAGTATGATGCATACCCTGCTCTTGAAGGCAGCATCACTTACCTCTGCACCATTCACCAATGGCAAGTTCATTCGTCATTTGCCTCTGTTCTTTGCTAATATGACTAAGGGCCGCAGCTTGCCAGCAATTGCTCCAACTCCTGCCCGTGACCGCATGGAAGCACTTTACAGAAATAATCCAAAGAATCCTAGATATAAGGTTGCATATTTCTCCGGCTGTAACATGGACTTCATCTTCTCTGACAGCTCTGTAAATGTAGTAAAGGTTCTGCAGGATGCTGAGTGTTCCGTAGTATATCCTATGGAGCAGAGCTGCTGTGGTAAGCCTATCCTGGGCGTTGGCGACAGAGAGACCGGCAGAAAGATTGCTAAGAAAAATATTGAAGCATTTGAGAAATACGATGTTGATTATATTATTTCTGCCTGCCCAACCTGTACTGAGACATTGCATGAGACCTACAAGAAGCTCTTTGCTAATGACCCAGAGTGGAGCAGACGTGCAGAAGCATTCTGCAAGAAGGTTCGTGAGTTCTCCAGCTTCGTTGCAGAGCAGTACAAGCGTATGGGCCGCCTGACTCCTACCTCCGGTGGTGAGAAGGTTACTTATCATGATTCCTGCCATATTAAGCGCGGTCTTGGCATTTCCGAGGAGCCACGTGCTCTCCTGAAGGCTGCAAAGGGCGTAGAGCTGGTAGAGATGCATAACTGTGATAAGTGCTGTGGTATGGCTGGTTCCTTCGGTATGAAGTATCAGGAAGTTTCTATTCCAATGCTGGAGGAGAAGGTAAAGAATATTAAGGATACTGGTGCAACAACTGCTGTTGTAGCTTGCCCAGCCTGCATGATGCAGATTGGCGGTGGTCTTGACAAGGCTGAGACTGGTATTCAGACAAAGCATATTGCAGATATTTTAGCTGAACGTATAAAATAAGATAAAGGTGTATGAGTAAGTCCAGGGGCGGGCCGGGAATCTCGCCTCTGGAGTAATAAAAAAGGGAATTTATATATTGGAGGGGTAAAAGTGGATATACTGGTATGCATTAAGCAGGTTCCTGGCTCCAACAAGGTTGAGGTTGATCCAGTGACTGGTGTATTGAAGCGTAATGGCGCAGACAGCAAGATGAATCCTTATGATTTATATGCTTTGGAATGTGGTCTGCAGCTGAAGGAAGCTTATGGTGGTAAATTAGATGTTATTACAATGGGACCACCACCTGCTACTGCTGTCATTAAGGAAGCATATTCCATGGGTGCTGATTCTGGCTGTATTATTTCTGACCGTGCTTTTGGCGGTGCTGACGTATTAGCTACCAGCCATACCTTGGCACAGGGCATTAAGAAATTTGGCAAGTATGATATTATTATCTGTGGCTTGCAGACTACTGACGGTGATACCGCACAGGTAGGTCCTGAGGTTTCCGAACAGCTGGGCATTCCTTGCGTTTGCAACGTAACTCGTATTGACCGTGTAGAAGACAATAGCATATATGTAGATATGGAAATGGCGCAGGATATTGAAAGAGTAAAGATTCAGTTCCCATGTCTCATTACCGTACAGAAAGATATTGTTCAGCCTCGTCTTCCTTCCTATTTAAAGAAGAAGGAAACTGAAAAGCGTGAAGTAAAGATGTTCACCTTGAAGGATATGGAAGACCAGAACAAGAATAATTACGGCCTGAATGGTTCTGCAACTCAGGTTCAGCGTATTTTCCCACCTGTTCACGACAAGACACAGGTTACTTGGGAGGGTACTGGCGAAGAATTGGCAGAGAAGATCTTCAGCGAGCTGAAGGTTAAGAAGATTTTAGGCTGAGAAGGGGGCTGAAGAATAATGGGAATGTTAGTAGTTCATCAGGAAAAAATTACCGATATTAAAGCAATGATTTCCATCTGCCCCTTTGGTGCAATGGAAGAGAAGGATGGCAAGCTGGAAGTAAACAGCGCATGTAAGCTCTGCAAGCTCTGTGTTAAAAAGGGCCAGCCTGGTGTTATGGAATATGTAGAGGAAGAAACTCCTCAGATTGATAAGAGCCTGTGGAATGGTATTACTGTTTATGTAGACCATGTAGATGGCGAAATTCATCCTGTTACCTATGAGCTTCTCGGCAAGGCTAAGGAATTAGCTGAGAAGATTGATCATCCTGTATATGCGATTTTCATGGGCTCTAATGTAGGGGACAAGGCCCAGGAATTACTTCATTATGGTGCTGATAAGGTTTTTGTC
>CALZDE010000059.1 GCA_945637225.1 uncultured Selenomonadaceae bacterium | reverse complement strand
TGTAATTTTAAGTTTTTTCACAGGTTTTTCTCATAATTGTGTGGTATATTAATAATATATGATTACATAGGGAGGTCTTTTTAATGAAGAAAATTTTTAGTATTTTATGTATGGCAATTTGTATGTTCGTGTTTACTATGCCAGCTTCTGTTTCCCATGCAGAGGATTTAAGAAGTGTTCTTTCCGTTTCCGGTACTGGTGCTTCTACGGCTGTTCCTGACAGGGCTGTAATCAGCATTGGTGTGGTAAGCTATGAAAGGGACGCATTTAAGGCTCAGCAGGATAATGCTATTAAGTCCAAGCAGGTACAGGATGCTTTGGTAAATTTGGGTATTTCTGCTAAGGATATTCAGACAGAGAATTATTCCTTCAATCCTACTACTGTCCGTGATGACAGCACTAACCAACAGCGTATTACCGGCTACAATGTCAATAATACTGTTGTGGTAGTGGTAGAGGATACCTCTATTGTAGGAAAGGTAATTGATTCTGCTCTGGCTAATGGTGCTAATAAGATTAATTCACTTCGTTTTTCTGTAAAAAATACCGATAATCTCCGCAAGGTGGCTCTGCAGAATGCCATTAAGGACGCACGCGCCAAGGCTGAAATTATTGCTGGCGGTTTAGGCAGACATATTACAGGCATTAAGAATGTTTCTGAGAGTGTAAGCGGTGTTTCTTCCCGTGACTTTTCTAATGTCATGCTGATGAAGGCTGGTGCGGAATCTACTCCTGTATCTGCTGGCAGTCTTGAATTAGAGGCAAATGTAAATATCGAATTTGTTATCGAATAAAATTAGTCATTTAAAATGTGTAGATACTCTCATCAGTTAATACTGGTGGGAGTTCTTTTTTTGTGGATGAAAATACATACTGTATTTTCTTGCTCTAATGTGTTATAACAGCAAGCTGTTGAAACACTGTTATAAGTTGAAAATACATACTGTATTTTCTTGATTTAATGTGTTATAATATAAAATAGTAAGTAAAAATGAATTTTTGCGAAAACATATAGATAAATTTGGGAGGATAATATGAAAAAGATTATTTTGACTGGCGACCGTCCTACAGGAAAGCTTCATGTAGGTCATTATGTAGGTTCTTTGGCTGAGCGTGTACGCTTGCAGGATTCCGGCGAATTTGATGAGATTTACATCATGATTGCTGATGCACAGGCTCTTACTGATAATGCTGATAACCCTGAGAAGGTTCGTCAGAATATCATTAATGTAGCTTTGGATTATTTGGCTGTTGGCATTGACCCTAACAAGGCTAATATCTTTATTCAGTCCATGATTCCACAGCTTCCTGAGCTGACCTGCTACTATATGAATCTTGTTACTGTGGCCCGCGTGCAGAGAAATCCTACCGTTAAGGCGGAAATTCAGCAGAAGAATTTTGAGCAGAGCGTGCCAGTAGGCTTTTTCTGTTATCCTATCAGTCAGGCTTCCGATATTACCGCTTTCCAGGCTACTCATGTTCCTGTTGGTGAAGACCAGAAGCCAATGCTTGAGCAGTGCAATGAGATTGTACGTAAGTTTAATGCTACCTATGGTGAGGTTTTAGTGGAGCCTGAGATTGTTCTTTCTTCCAATAAGGCATGTCTCCGCCTCCCTGGTACTGACGGCAAGGCAAAGATGAGCAAGTCTATCGGCAACTGCATTTATTTAGCTGATGATGCTAAGACCTTAAAGACTAAGATTATGTCTATGTACACCGACCCAAATCACATCCGCATTGAGGACCCAGGTCAGGTAGAGGGCAATTCCGTATTTACTTATCTTGACGCTTTCAGCACTCCAGAGCATTTTGCAGAGTTCCTGCCAGAATATCAGTGCCTTGATGAACTGAAGGAGCATTACACTCGTGGCGGTCTTGGTGATGTGAAGATTAAGAAGTTCTTGAATAAGGTTATGGAAGCTAAGTTTGGCCCTATCCGTGAGCGTCGCCGTGAGTGGGAACAGCGTATTCCTGAGGTATATGATATCTTAAAGGCTGGTACTGCTGTTGCTGAGAAGAAGGCGGCAGAGACTTTGAATAAGGTCAAGGACGCTATGAAAATTAACTATTTCTCCGGTGATGACAGATTAGCTTAAGCCCCTATTTTGTAGTGGTACAGTTTAAGTTTAAAGTGTTTTATTACGATTAAATATTAGGTGGTAGACAAAAAAGGATTTTTAGTTGGAAACGACGTACAAGGAAGTGAGAATGATATGTCACAGTCAATCGTGATGAAGAACAACATTGCGGCTAATCACGCTTTGAATGAGCTTAATGCAAATAACAGAGCATTCGGAAAGAGCATGAAGAAGCTTGCCAGTGGTATGAAAATCAACAGTGTCGGAGATGATGCTTCCAATTATACTATTTCTGAAGGCATGAGAGGAAGACTTCACGCGTTGGAGCAGGATTCACGTAATGCTCAGAATGGTGCCAGCCTGCTGAAAGTAGCAGAGGGTGCAATATCTTCTACTATTGAGGAGCTTAAGACTCTGAAGGAGAAGGCTATCAATGCCGCTGATGATACCAACACTGATGCTGACAGGGCTGTTATACAGAAGGAAGTAGATCAGACCTTAGATCAGATTGACGATAATGCCAATGTTACCTACAATGGCAAAATGCTGGTGGATGGTTCCCATGACGGCAAGGATACCAGCAAGGATAATACACTGGTGTTCCATGTAGGTGCTAATCCAGGCGAAAATATCCACATTGCTCTCGGTGACATGAGAACGGATGCGTTAGGTTATACCAAGGAAGAAAAGGATACGGACGGCAATGTTATCTCCAGTACCTTTGTAAAATTATCTTCCCTTTCTGTAGAGACAAAGGACAAGGCTCAGGAAGCTATCAGCATTATTGATGGTGCTATTGAGATGGCTTTGGATCAGCAGACTACCATAGGTGCAGTACAGCAGCGTATGGATTACACAGATGCATTGGTTACTACCACTTCAAGAAATGAGACTGATGCAGAGTCTGTAATTCGTGATGCAGATATGGCGGCTTCAGTGGTGGAGACTGCTACCAACAGTATGCTGGTAGATGCTTCCAGCGCTATGCTGGCTCAGGCAAATCAGAAGAATTCTGGTTTAGCTGGTATGCTGAACGATCTTTAAGGTGTGCCAAACTTTACGTTGAACAATGACAGCCCTGGACTTCCAAGGCTGTTTTGTTTTCCCTTTTGAGTGGAGATGAATGCTATGTACGATCATATTTATGTAATTGGCGATATTCATGGTATGTATTACAGATTGCAGGGCATTTTGGACAAATTAGAATATGGTGAAAAGGATTTATTAATTTTTCTTGGCGATTACGTAGACCGCGGGGAATACTGCCTTAAGTGTCTTGACGTAGTATACGATATGGTGAAATCCGGCAAGGCAGTAGCTTTGAAGGGGAATCATGAGCGCATGATGGAATGGTATTTTGCTAAGCATGATATAGCAGGTGCTAAGACAGGCATTGATGAAGAAACTGAGGGCTGGCTTTATTGCGGTGGCAGTAACACCTACGATGATTTGAAGCGTTATTATGAAAAAAACGGCAGTATCGAGAAGTATCTTGATTTTGTAAAGGAGCTTCCTCCTGTCATGAGCCTTAATAACAAAGTATTTTTCTCTCATTCCGGCTTCAATGTCAAGAAGAAAATGAAGGGTGAGGAGCTTTCGGAGGATGATTATCTCTGGAACAGAGATGGCTTCTTAGGTGATTACGATGAAGAAGCAGTATGGTATGTCGGCCACACTCCAGTGCAGTACATCTTGCAGGAGGGAGAGGAAGTAAAGCCGATGAGCCTTGAAAATAATATTGTCATGATGGATACAGGAAGTTATCTGTCTAATGGCTGTATCTCTGCTATGGACATACTGACTAATAAGCTTTACCGCTCAAATGTAGCTCATTACAAAATGAAAAAATCTAATTTTTAAATTTGCAACAAAAAATCCCTCGCCCATGTGGACGGGGGATTGATTTCCGCAAGAAATAGAATTACTTTTTCAGTACCTCAGCTAAGGTAGCTGCAACAGCCTTCTCCATGATCTTCAGGGAAGTATCAAGGCAGGTCAGGAACAGCTCGCCACCATCAATAGCACCGCGGCCATTCTGATACTTGGTCATATCCCAGTAATCATGAGTATGGAGCTTGCTGCGCTCCTCAGCGATTTTCTCACTTAACAGCTTTTCTAATGCTTCCTGATTCATTGAAAAATCTCCTTTATAACAAATTTTATTTCAGTTACTATCATTATAAACTATTTTAGAAAAAAAATCAATATATATGCAAAAAAATTGCAATTTGTCAAGAGGAAAAAAAGGATTTTTCAAAAAAATATTGAATATATCTATTGTGAACTTATTCAGGGGGCTTATTGTCTCTATTTGTAAGACTATTTCAAAATTTTTCTGCTTAGCAGGAATTTTTAAAATGATGGCGAATAAGTAAAGATAACGCTATGCAGGGAGGTTGGTCTGATGGGCGTGAAGCTTACAGAGGAATTTGTAGAGCAGGTCAGCGCAGAGACTGACATTCTCTCGGTGGTATCGAGTTATGTTCCTTTGAGACGTAAGGGAAATAGATACTGGGGCTGCTGTCCTTTTCACCATGAAAAAACGGCATCTTTTCAGGTAAAGCCGGATGAAGGTTTTTTTTACTGCTTTGGATGTCATGTGGGCGGAAATGCCTTTAAGTTTATTTCTCTTATAGAGAACATCAACTATTATGAAGCTGTTAAAAGGCAGGCTGAGAAGCTGGGTATACCAATTCCTACGGCTGAACAGTCACCACAGGAAATAGCTAGGGAAAACCACCTGAATGATTTAAGAAAAATTCATGAGATGGCTGGCAGTTTTTATCATAACTGTCTGACTAAGACGGGCTATGGCAAGGACGGTCTTGAATATCTTCATGGGCGCGGGATTACCGACCAGATTATTGAGGAATTTAAGCTGGGCTTTGCGCCAGATGCGTGGAATAAGCTGAGTACGGCGTTTTTGAAACGAGATGTACCTGCCAAATTGCTGTTAGATGGCGGTTTGGGAATGATGAGGCAGGGGGGCGGCGTATATGACCGTTTCCGCAATAGGGTAATGATACCTATTATGGATGAACGGGGGCGTATTGTAGCTTTTGGCGGTCGTGTCTTAGGTCAGGGGGAGCCTAAATATCTTAATTCACCAGAAACGGCAATCTTCAACAAGCGTAAATTGCTTTTTGGTCTTGATAAGGCGAAGAAGGCAATACAGCAGGAAGGCTTTGCCCTGGTTGTAGAGGGATATATGGATGCTATCTCTGTCTATGCGGCAGGAGTGCATAATGTTGTTGCTTCTCTGGGAACAGCCTTTACTCAGGAGCAGTGCCGTCATATCATGCGCTATGGTGCGGAGCTTTATTTCTGCTACGATAGCGATGCGGCAGGTCAGAATGCCACTGTCAGAGGTCTTTCTATTGCTAGGTCTACTGGAGCTAAGGTAAAGGTAGTATCTATTCCAGATGGCAAGGACCCCGATGAATTTATAAGAAAGCATGGTGTAGAAGCTTTCCGTGAACTGCTGAAAAAGGCACTTCCATTAGTTGATTTTTATATTGAATATGTAAAATCAAAGGTGGATATAAGCCGTTTAGAAGGCAAGCTGCAGGCTCTTAATGAGCTGATGCCACTTCTTAGCAGTATACGCGGTGATAATGTAGAAAGAAATGTCTATGTCCGTAAGCTTTCAAGTCTTTTGGATATGGATGAAAGTGAAATATTGAATACTTCCAGCCGTGGTATGTACAGGCGCAGGGATAACAGGTCTTCCATACCTGTTTCCATTGATGTCAGGGAGGATTCAGGAGAAAATAAACCTCGCCGTCAGGTAGTCAATCAGATGGACGATAAGGACGGCAAGGCTGCCAGATTGTGTATCAGAGGTGTATGGGAGGACCCAGCCCTGTTGCTTCATTTAAAGCAGATGCTTCCTATTGAATATATGCCAGATTGGATGAGGGAAGTCTTAAATGCTATGAGTGAAAGTATAGCGGTACTTGGCAGACCACAACGTGATGATGTCATAAGCCGTCTAAGCGAATCAAGTGCAGAGGAATTTTCACATGCCTTGGTGGAGGACTGCTTTGATGGTGATATGTTTGAGCTGTACAGCAAAGCTACGAATTTTTTGCATGGACGTTATCTGTATATATTGTTTAAGCAGAAGTCTCAGGAGTCGGTAGAAGCTTACAGCAGGAACGATATGACAGAATATTTACGATTAACTAAGGAAGCAGCTAAAATCAAAAAAGAAATGGACGAGTACAAAATTGATGAAAGAATCAATTTCTCATAAAGGTATGACAGGAAGGGGGCAAGTCGATGACTGAGGAAAACAAGAAGGCCGTAGAAGTGGGGACTGTACAGAAGCAGAAGCCACAGCGTGATGCCAAAGGCCGGTTTATTTCCACTGGAAATAGCAAAAAATCCAAGTCAAAGGCTAGTGATAAGAATAATACCAGTAAGGTAACAGGTGGTAATACCAATTCGGGAAACCCTAAAGAAAACCTGTCGAATAATGTCAAGAACAACAAGGCTGTGCCAGCTGCTCTTGATGTAACCAAGGTGGTAGTAGATGCCGGTATTGGTAATGGTCAGCTTGGCTGGCTGAAGGATATGACCTTAGACGAGCTGGAGCGTTCACATGCGTTTCAGAGTGTAAAAGCTAAATTTACTGCCAGAGTAGAGCGTCAGCGTCAGCAGAATGAGCTGAGAAGGCAGAACAAGCTGGCAGAAAAGGCCGCTGAGGAAAAAGAAAAGGATGCTAAAATTGCAAAGGCTGCTGCAGAAGCAGAGAAAAAGCCAGCTACTGCGGTTAAGGAAGCAAAGCCAGCAGTAAAGCCGGTACCAGCTGAAGCAAAGAGCGATAAGAAGCCAGTTTCACAGCCAGCAGAAAAGAAAGCTGAAAAAGCAGCAGTAGAAGAAAAGAAGGAAGCTGCACAGCTGGAAGTTTTCGAGCAGAAGAAACCAGCAGATGTAAAGCCTGTTGAAAAATTAAAGCTTGAGTCCGAAATAATTGAGCCAATGCCAGCAGATGAGGAGCTGGAGGAGCCAGAGCTTGATGATGATGTTAAGCTGGATGACGAGGTTCCAGTTCTTGATGAAGAGCCTGAGCGAGAGGACAGAAGCAGAAACAACAGCCGTGATAATCATGTGATAGATACTCCAGAAGGGCCAGAGGGAGACGCATTAGAGGTTCTTATTGCTAAGGGCAGGAAGAACAATAATACAATTTCCGAGGAAGAATTTGAGGAAGCATTCGCCTCATATGATTTATCCACTGAGGATATCAATGAGCTGTGGTCTACCATCGAAAGAGAAGGCATTCGCATTGATGATTCCACTGACGATCAGGACGATGAAATGGATCTTTCCGTTCCAGAGGGTATCAGCATTGACGACCCTGTCCGCATGTATCTGAAGGAAATTGGCCGTGTACCTCTCTTGAGCAGTAACGAGGAAATTGCACTGGCAAAGCGTATGGCAGAAGGAAATGCTTCCACCAGAATACTGAAGCTTTCCCGCTATTACCGTGAGCTTAGGGACCGTATTCCAAACCCTACCGCAGTAGAGCTTATTGCCTGCATTGACTATAATCTCGATACCCGTAAGACTCCAGAGGAGCAGGAGAGAAAGGCTTCCGAATATTTGACCCGCATTGTAGAAAATGGTAAATCAATTCTCTACATTGACCACGAACGTCAGAAGCCAACTGATGAAGCTGTTGCAAAGGCGCTGGCTGTAACCAAGGAAAGACTGGCTGAGCTTAGAGAAAAGTCATATCTGCCACTTTTCAGCGGTGAAGAAACTTCCTTCTTCGTAGCTTTGAAGTCAGATGGTGAGGAAGCTTCCAAGCGTTTAGCTGAGGCAAACCTCCGTTTGGTAGTAAGTATTGCGAAGCGTTATGTAGGCCGCGGTATGCTGTTTTTGGATCTGATTCAGGAAGGTAACTTAGGCCTTATCAAGGCGGTTGAGAAATTCGACTATGGCAAGGGCTTTAAGTTCAGTACCTATGCTACATGGTGGATTCGTCAGGCTATTACCAGAGCTATTGCAGATCAGGCGAGAACCATCCGTATTCCAGTTCATATGGTAGAGACTATCAATAAGCTGGTCCGTGTTTCCCGTCAGCTCCTGCAGAAATTGGGACGTGACCCAAAGCCAGAGGAAATTGCTGAGGAGATGGAGGTTTCCGTAGAGCGAGTTCGTGAAATTCAGAAGATTGCTCAGGAGCCAGTATCATTAGAGACTCCTATCGGTGAGGAGGAAGATTCCCACTTAGGAGACTTCATTGAAGACCATGATGCACCAGCACCAGCCGAAGCCGCTTCCTTCCTGTTGCTGAAGGAACAGCTGGGCGATGTACTGAATACTCTTACCGAGCGTGAGAAGAAGGTACTTATCCTTCGTTTTGGTATTACCGATGGCAGAGCAAGAACTCTTGAAGAGGTTGGTCAGAGCTTCGGTGTTACCAGAGAGCGTATTCGTCAGATTGAGGCAAAGGCACTCAGGAAGCTGAAACATCCTAGCCGCAGCCGCAAGCTGAAGGATTTCTTAGAGTAATTTCTAGTAAGTAAAATATATTAAAAGAGAGGCTCCTGCTTTTGGGGGCCTCTTTTAAGAATAAAGGTGAAATTTATGACTTTAGATAAAAGATTACAGGCGGTGGCAGATTTCGTGCCAAAGGGCTGTAAGGTGGCTGATATAGGTACTGACCATGGATATTTGGCAAAATATTTATATGAACAGGATAATAGCAGATATGTGATAGCGGCAGACTTAAATGCAGGGCCTTGTGAAGCTGCTAGAAAGACATTTGCGGAATTTGGCCTGGAGGATAAAATTCCAGTGCGTCAGGGAAGCGGTTTAGAACCTCTTAGTGCAGGTGAGGTTGATACCGTATGTATAGCTGGTATGGGCGGAAAGCTTATAGCAGATATTTTGGCAGGAAAAAAAGAGGTTTTTGCAGGATTAAAGACAGCTGTTCTCCAGCCTCAAAATGCAGCAAGAGAGCTTCGTGAATGGCTTTTAGCTAATGACTGGCATGTTGCTGATGAGACTTTAGCCAAGGTGGATGGCAGAGTTTATCAGATTATCAAGGCGGAAAACGGGATTTCTGACGATAAATATACCGATATAGAACTTTTGGTCGGTCCTAAAATTATAAAAAAGCGTTCTGAATTGTTTGAAGAACATATAATCGGTATAAGAACTGGCTTTGAAAAGGTAGTTGAAGGACTTTCAAAGGTAAAAGATTTGAGCGATGAGCAGAATATGAAATTGCAGGAGACTAAGGAAAAGATAAAGGAGCTGAATAGTTTATTATGAAATGTCAGGTAATAATGAACGCTATGGAGCAGTTAGCACCAAAAAGCTTAAAAGAGGACTGGGATAATGTGGGGCTTTTGGTGGGAAATCCTGAAGCAGAAGTAAAGAGAATTTTTGTCTGCCTTGACGCTGACGAAGCCAATATTGAGCAGGCAATCCGCAAAAACTGTCAGATGATTATCACTCACCATCCTGTAATTTTTGACGGCATTAAGAAGGTGCGGACAGATTTATACACGGGGCGGATTTTGAAGAAGCTCTTAGTCAATGATATTTCAGTATTTTCTGCTCATACCAACTTTGACCAGGCAGAGGGCGGTGTAAATGATATTTTAGCAAACCTCATCGGCCTTACAAAAATAAAGATGTGGGAAGTTGGCGGAGAAACCATTTGTGGCAGAATTGGTTACTTAGAAAAGCCTATGACAATAGAGGAATTTGCCAATCAGGTAAAGCAGGGCTTAAAGACTGATTACGTAAGATATACCTCAGCTGGCGAAAGAATGATAAAAAAAGTAGCTCTCTGCAGTGGTGCAGGAGCATGCTTCTTAGGGAAGGCGGCCTTTAGCGGAGCAGATGCCTATGTAACTGGTGATGTGAAGTACCATGACGCACAGCATGCAGTAGAATATGGTATACACATTGTAGACGGTGGACATTATCCGACAGAATATCCTGCAATGCTTGATTTAGCAAAAAGGTTAGAGGAAGCATTGAAGGAGCAAGGAGAAATTGAGATATTGATAGATGATGAATCAAGGGATTTATTCAATGTGATTTAGCTTGACAACTGTGTGTGCAAGTGCTAGAATAACAATAAAA